>NZ_JBHUQE010000012.1:0-101421 GCF_042687825.1 Sedimentitalea sediminis
AGCAGTCAGACCGGACGCTTACCAATGTCCCGCCAAGGCGTAGGGTCAGGCCCTCGGTGGGAAGGGGTCATGGGGGAAGTTGTGACCTTGCCAGTGTAGAGATGGCCCCTCGGAAAAATCTTACTGTTTAGCTTGATCCGTCGCCTCAGCATTCCTCAAAGTTGCTTGCCAGACATTCCTGAGCGCGTTGCTGTGCTTCGATGATTGCGGCAGGCGTCATCAGTCCTTCAAGAATACCACGCATCTCCATAGCTGCTGAGTTGCCCGACATGCTCGCCAAGTTTGCCCACATGTGCGCAGTGTTAAAGTCTTGCGGAACACCCCAGCCGTGCCGGTGAAGCGCTGCCAAACTAAACTGTGCGCCCTCAATCCCGTTTCTGGCAGCTAATATGAACCAGTGCGCAGCTTGACGATAATCTTGCTCGACGCCTTCACCATGAAAGTAGAGGCGTCCAAGTGCCTCCTGAGCCTCTGCAACACCATTTTCACCAGCAAGCAAAAGCCAATGAGCAGCCTCGGCATGGTCTTGAGTAACGCCTTCGCCGTGTAGATAAAGACTGCCGAGGATATACTGCGCAACGCCATCGCCGTTTTCGGCAGGGTAGCGCGACCATCTTGCGGCCCGTTCGTAGTCCTGCGCAACTCCCTGTCCAAGGTAATACATCATGCCGAGCAGACCTGAGTGGCTTTCATCTTGTTCGGCAGCTTGCAGCATCCAATACGCGGCCTGCGCATAGTCCTGACCTACCCCACGACCCTCATAAAACATCATTCCAAGAAGGCTTTGCGCAAGCGGGTTTCCGCCCTCCGCATGTGGTCGCAGATGCTCGTAAGCTGTCTCGAAATCGCCCGCCTCGTAAGCATCAAGACCATGGTGCAGCGTCTCCGCTTGAACAGGGAAGGCGAGTGATACAAAGGCAGCCAAAAGGATATTGCGCATCGTTAAACCTCGAACTTCTCAAGGGCTTCGTGCTTCTGTGCCAGCGTGTGCCCTTCCTTGAAATAGACCTGTTGTGCCACGCCTTGGCGTTCGTGGCCCACAATCTCCTGAAACAGTGGTTCCGGCACACCTGCCTGTGCAAGCCGCGTGACCATCGTGTGTCGCAAGCTGTGGAACACCAGCCCGCTTTCCTTCATGCCCAGCCCCGGCAAGAACACGTTGTTGAACCAGCGGCCCAGATTGCGGCCATAGCCTTCCTTGGCGTTGTAGGAGAGGGACAGGAACAGGCGTTGCCCCTTGGGCTTGGCCGCAACCCAATCGAGGAAGCCCAGCCGGATCAGTTCCGAGTGCACAGGCACACGGCGCTTGGCGGCAGGGGTCTTGAGGCTCTTGTTCGGCCCGTCCCCGTTGATGTCGAGATACCAGATACCGCCCTCGTGTCGAATGTCGGCAACGTCAAGCTGAGCAACCTCGCGCAGTCTTGCGCCCGTGTATAGGCCCAGAAGCGCACCCCACTTGTAATCGTCCTTCTTCACCAGCCCGGAAGGCTTGCCCGTCAACGCGGCATGTAGTTTGCCGGTCTGGTCCGGCGTGTAGGCTTTGCGGCCTTCATCGGAATGTTTGGCTTTGGCGACTTTCATCCCGTTGAACAGCTTAACGTCCGAATGGCCATGACGTTCAGCCCAATCCCAGAAGCGTCGAAACGTGTCGATGTAGCTGCTGACGGTCTTGGCGCTGATCTTCTTGAGGCCGGGGAAGGCTATCGCTTCCTGCAAGGTCAGGTCGCGCGTTTCGCGTTTGGTGTTGCGGTTCACAGGAAGGGCCTGCACCAGCTTCTTCATCTCGGTGGCGTCTTGGCGGGTGACTGTGGCCAAGGCCCGATCTTGCCCGAAATGCTCCACCAGCAATGCGAGGTAGGAACGGGCCTTGTTCTGCATCGCAGGCGACCATTGCGGCGAATGCTCGGACATGAAATCCTCTATCGCCGCGCCCAGAGCCACGGAGCGGGCCTGTGTTGGCCTTGGCGCTGTCTGGGCAAGTTCGGTGAAGGAATAACCTTCAAGGCCCTCAGCGGCGCTCAGGATGGCTTTGATCTGGTCCCGGCGGGCCTTGCGCATCTCTTGACGCAGGGACGGGCCATTTTCGGCCCACTGAGCCTCTGTGAGGCCCGCTGAGGCGCGGAAGCTGTCCAAGGGGCCAGCATCAAGGTAAAGGTCCGACAGGTCGTCAAAGCCGCCTATGGCGTCCTCGTGGACGTCCAACTCTTGGCGAAGGGCTTCAAGAGACCGATCCGGCAGGCCGGTGTCGTTCAACCGTTCCACATACCGATCCAGCGAAGCCGCGAAGTAGCTTCGCACTATGTCCCGCATCTCGTCTTGTCTGAGCCTTGCCAATGTCTTGTTCTCGCGTACCAATCTGCCACAGGATGCAAGATGACGGGCCAAATCGCCAGCCCGATCTGGACACTTGGTACGTAAGGATATCCTGACCGTGCGGCGCGTGTTTCCCTCAGCCCGAGGGAGGGGCCAGCGGAAGTAGTAAACCCCATGCCGTGAGGGTGACAGATAGGCAGACAGTTTCATGGACTTGTGCTCCACTTTGTGTCGCACTTGCCTGCCCAACTCTCAAGTCATTGATCTATATGTAAATGGCGGAGAGACAGGGATTCGAACCCTGGGTGGGCTTGCACCCACAACGGTTTTCGAGACCGCCCCGTTCGACCACTCCGGCACCTCTCCGCGGGGGTCTGGGCCTTGCGTTTAGTCGGGAATGGCGGGGCTGGCAAGGGCCGTTTTAGGCATTGTTGTCCATGTTGCGGTTTTCGATTGCCCAGGCCTGCAAATGGCTTAGGATCTGTGCATGACGTTGGCCATGCTCACCTGTCGGCGCATCGGGATCGGTCTGGCGATACTGATGCTATGCTGTGCTGCCCTGACCGGATCGCCCGCGCGGGCTGCGGACCGGGAGCGGATACTGGCGTTTCTGGACGTGACCGGCTTTGACGTTGCGTTGGACAGCATCGCGCTGTCGACCCGGTCGGTGCCGCGCATGCTGGGGGTCGAGGCCGATGATTTCGGCGCCGAATGGGACCGTGTATGCAACGAGGTCTTTGCCGCCGGATTGATGCGGTCGATGGCGCTGGACATTCTGGAACAGACCCTGACCGACACGCTGCTGCGCCACGCGGCGGATTTTTACGCCTCGGATCTGGGCCGGCGCCTGGTGGTGGCGGAAAACCAGTCGCACATGGTCGAGGATGACGACGCCAAGCAGGCCGAGGGCACCCGTATCGTGGCCGAACTGGTCGCCGACGGAAACGCGCGGCTGGAATTGCTGAAACGGATGAACCGGGCCATCGACGCCGCGGGCACCAGCCTGCATGCGCTGCAGCAGATCCAGATGCGTTTCTTGCTGGCCGCCAGCGCCGCCGGCGTGGTCGAGCTGCAGATGGATGCCGAGGAATTGCAGGCGATGTTCAAGGCGCAGGAAGGCGAGTTGCGGCGGCTGCTGCAGGCCTCGGCGCTGGCCGGTGCAGCCTATACCTATCGCGACTTTTCCGACGCCGATCTGACCGCCTATGTCCAGGCGCTGGAACAGCCCGAGATGATGCAGGTCTATGAATTGCTGAACGCGGTGCAATACGAGATCACGGCCGACCGGCTGGAAGCACTGGCGGCCCGGATGGCCGATCTGCATCCCGGCCAGGACATCTGAGAATGGCGATCCGCATCTTTCGGCTGTTGCTGGCCATCCTGATCCTGACGATGTCGCCGGCGCTGGCGGAAAACCAGGCGGACCGGCTGGCCCAGGTGCTGCGGATCTCGGAAGTGATGGCGATCATGCGCGACGAGGGCGTGCGCTATGGTCAGGATCTGGATGCCGACATGCTGGGCGGCGAGGGCGGGGCCTATTTCAAGCAGCGGATCGCGGAAATTCATGATCCGGCCGCGATGGAAGCGGTGATGCGCCGATCACTGGCCCAGGACATGCAGGCCGACGAGATCGCCGCCTCGATCCGCTTTTTTGACACTGAACTGGGTCAGCGCATCCTGGCGCTGGAAAATGCCGGGCGCGTGGCGCTGTCCGACCCCCAGGTCGATGACATCGCCCGCAGCGCCTATGAAGGGCTGAAAGGCAGCGACGACGCGCGTCTGGCGGCGGTGTCGCGGTTCGTTCGCACCAATGATCTGATCGAACGCAACGTCGCCTCGGCGCTGGCCTCGAACTATCAGTTCTATCGCGGCCTGCAGGCGGGCAGCGACGGGCATCGCGGGTTTGACATCATGTCCGAGGTCTGGGCCCAGGAGCCGGCGGTGCGCGAGGACACCGAAGCCTGGGTTTACGGGTTTCTGCTGATGGCCTATCGGCCGCTGCAGGCGGATGAGCTGGACGCCTATATCGCCTTTTCCGGCTCGCCGGCGGGGCAGGCGCTGAACACGGCGCTTTTCAACGGGTTCGAGCGTATGTACCGCTCGATTTCCTATCAACTGGGCCTGGCGGTGGCGCGGGCCCTTGCGGCCCGGGACATTTGATCGCGAAACCGGTTGACAGACGCGCCGGTTCCGCACATAAGCCCGCATCCCGGCCCGATCTTTCGCGCCGGGTTTGTGTATCATATCGTCCGAAAGCGGGCGCGCAGTTCGAGGTGGCCCGGGGCAAACGGGCCGAAACGCCCGGCCGGTCGGGGACCACAGAACGCGGCAGGAAAAGGAAAAGACGCATGTTCGCGGTCCTCAAGACCGGTGGCAAGCAGTACAAGGTTCAGTCCGGAGACATGCTCCGGGTCGAGAAACTGGCTGCCGACGCTGGCGAAACTGTACAATTCAACGATATTCTGATGCTGGGCGGCGACACCACCGTTGTCGGCGCGCCGCTGATCCAAGGCGCGGGCGTTCAGGCCGAAGTGATCGACCAGATCAAGGGCGAAAAGGTCATCCATTTCGTCAAGCGCCGTCGCAAGCATTCCAGCCAGCGCACCAAGGGCCATCGCCAGAAGCTGACCCTGATCAAGGTGACCGACATTCTGGCCGAGGGCGCCGACAAGACCGGTGTCAAGGCCGCTGTCGGAGCCGGTTCGGTTGCTGCCGCTGCTGCTGCCGCAGCCCCGACCAAGAAACCCGCGAAAAAGGCCGCAGCGACCAAGACCGAGGCGCCCACCGGTGCCGACGATCTGAAAAAGCTGTCCGGCGTCGGACCGGCGCTCGAGAAAAAGCTGCTGGATGCCGGCGTCACCACGTTCGCGCAGATCGCGGCATGGACGGATGCCGATATCGCTGCTATGGACGAGCAACTGTCGTTCAAGGGCCGGATCGAGCGTGAAGGCTGGGTCGAACAGGCCAAAGAACTGGCCAAGGGCTAAGGAGAGAAAGCATGGCACATAAGAAAGCAGGCGGTTCCTCCCGTAACGGTCGCGACTCTGACGGTCGCCGCCTCGGCGTCAAGCTATATGGCGGTCAGACCGCCATTCCGGGCAATATCATCGTGCGCCAGCGCGGCACCAAGTTCTGGCCGGGTCAGGGCGTCGGTCTGGGCAAGGATCACACGATCTTTGCCACCGTCGAAGGCGCCGTGACCTTCCACAAGGGCCTCAAGGGCCGCACTTTCATTTCGGTTCTGCCAATGGCGGAAGCCGCCGAGTAAGCCGTTTCCGGAAGTTAAGCTAAGATTAACGGGGATCGGCGACAATCGCCGGTCCCTGTTTCCGTTTGCCGTCGGAGTCCGCAAAGACGCCGCAGATTGCAGGCGACAGGAGCGGGCGCGACGCGGGACAAAGGACCCGCACCGACAGCCGGGAACACGTCGCGAGGAGGCGACCGTTCGCGGCTTGCAGGAGCACTGCGACAAACATACCTGATACGGGCAGCAAGAGGTCCAGCCGTGCTGTGCGTAGAGTTCGTGACTTTCGGAGGAGGAGCAGACCCATGAAATTGGACCCGATCATAAACCAACCCGTGATCGAGACCCGCCGGTTCGACCTGCGCCCGCTGCGCCGCTCCGACAAGGGGCTGATCGAGATGTGCGGCGGCGACGAGCGGGTCGCCCGCATGACCACGTCGATCCCGCACCCCTTGCCGCCGGGCGCTGCCGAAGCCCTGGTGGCGCGCGCCATGTCCGACACCCGCGACGAGGATTTCTGGGCCATGGACGGCACCAAATCCGGCGGTGCCGAATTGATGGGGCTGATTTCGCTGCAGCGGCTGGACCGCAATCAATCCGAGATCGGCTATTGGGTGGCGCCGATCTACTGGAATACCGGCCTGGCCTCGGATGCTGTCAAGGCGCTGGTCGACGCCAACCCGCTGGGCAATGACACGATGTTTGCCAGCGTCTTTCAGGACAACCCGGCCTCAGCGCGGGTGTTGATCCATTGCGGTTTCGAGTATCTCGGCGATGCCGAAAGCTTTTCTGTGGCCCGCGACGCCACGGTCCCGACCTGGACCTATAGTCGAAAACTCTGATTGAGCCCGACCGGGCCCTTGCGCTAGGACACGACCATGAAATTTCTCGATCTCGCAAAGGTCTATGTCCGCTCGGGCGGCGGTGGTGGCGGCAGCGTCAGTTTTCGGCGCGAGAAATACATCGAATATGGCGGCCCCGATGGCGGCGACGGTGGCGCCGGCGGCTCGGTCTGGGCGGAAACCGTCGACGGGCTGAACACGCTGATCGATTTTCGCTATCAGCAGCATTTCTTTGCCAGGAACGGCCAGCCCGGCATGGGCAAGCAGCGCACCGGCAAGGATGGCGACGATATCGTGCTGCGGGTGCCCGTAGGCACCGAGATTCTGGACGAGGATCAGGAAACCGTGATCGCTGATATGACCGAGCTGGGCCAGCGTGTCGAACTGGCGCGTGGCGGCAATGGCGGCTTTGGCAACCTGCATTTCAAATCCTCGACCAACCAGGCGCCGCGCCGCGCCAATCCGGGGCAGGAGGGGGTCGAGCGCACCCTGTGGCTGCGCCTCAAGCTGATCGCCGATGCCGGGCTGCTGGGCCTGCCCAATGCCGGCAAGTCGACCTTTCTGGCAGCCACGTCCAATGCCCGGCCCAAGATTGCCGACTATCCCTTTACCACCTTGCACCCCAATCTGGGGGTCGTCGGCGTGGACAATGCCGAATTCGTGATGGCGGACATTCCCGGTCTGATCGCCGGCGCACACGAGGGACGCGGCATCGGCGACCGGTTTCTGGGCCATGTCGAGCGCTGTTCGGTCCTGCTGCATCTGGTGGATGGCACGTCGCCCAGCATCGCCGAGGATTACGACACGATCATCGGCGAATTGCAGGCCTATGGCGGCCATCTGGCCGACAAGCCGCGCGTGACGGCGCTGAACAAGATCGACGCGTTGGACGATGATCAGCGCGCCGCCGCACGGGCCGCTTTGGAACAGGCGGCCGGCGGGTCGGTTCACATGATATCCGGGGTCAGCGGCGAGGGGTTGGTCGATGTGTTGCGCGCTGTCAGGGCGCAGATCAAGGCGGACCGGCTGCGTGAAAGACCCGGGGCCGAGGTCGAACCGTGGCGGCCCTGACCGACGCCCGCCGACTGGTCGTCAAGATCGGCTCGGCGCTGCTGGTGGACCGCGCGACCGGCGCGCTGCGGGCTGCCTGGCTGCAATCGCTGGCCGCCGACGTGGCCTGGCTGGCCGGGCAGGGCACCAGCATCATACTGGTCTCGTCCGGCTCGATCGCGCTGGGGCGCGGGGTTCTGGGCCTGCCGCGCACAGATCTGGCGTTGGAACAATCCCAGGCCGCCGCTGCTGTTGGCCAGATCCGCCTGGCCCGGGCCTATGAAGAGGCGCTGGCACCGCATGGCATCACCACTGCGCAGGTGCTGGTGACGCTTGAAGACAGTGCCGACCGCCGGCGCTATCTGAACACCCGCGCCACGCTGGAAACGCTGCTGTCACTGAGCGCGGTGCCGATCGTCAACGAGAACGACACCATCGCCACGGACGAGATCCGCTATGGCGACAATGACCGGCTTGCGGCACAGGTTGCGGTCACGGTGGGGGCGGATCAGCTGATCCTGCTGTCGGATGTCGACGGGTTTTATACCGGCAACCCGGCCAGCGACCCGACTGCAAGCCGATTTGATCGAATCGACCGGATCACGCCCGAGATCGAGGCGATGGCGGGGGATGCCGGCTCGGGCCTGTCCAAGGGCGGCATGAAGACCAAGCTGATGGCGGCAAAGATGGCCACGGCCGGCGGTTGCGCCATGGCGATCACCGAAGGATCGCCTCTGAACCCGCTGAAAACACTGAATGACGGCGCCGCCGCCACCTGGTTCAGCGCGCAGATGGACCCGCACACGGCGCGCAAGCGCTGGATCGGCGCCATGAAACCGCGTGGCCGCATCACCGTCGATGCCGGTGCGGTTCGGGCGTTGCAGTCCGGCAAAAGCCTGCTGCCCGCCGGCGT
Source organism: Sedimentitalea sediminis (assembly GCF_042687825.1). Classification (NCBI taxonomy): domain Bacteria; kingdom Pseudomonadati; phylum Pseudomonadota; class Alphaproteobacteria; order Rhodobacterales; family Paracoccaceae; genus Sedimentitalea; species Sedimentitalea sediminis. The sequence continues at coordinate 8,363 of NZ_JBHUQE010000012.1, forward strand.
GGTGCAGGTCAGCGGCGATTTCGGGCGCGGCGACCCGGTCGAAATCGCCGGACCCGAGGCGCACAAGCTGGGGCAGGGGCTGACCCGCTATACCGCCGCCGAGGCCCGCGCCATTCAGGGCTGCCGGTCCGGCGATATCGAGGCGCGGCTGGGCTATCCCGGGCGCGCGGCGCTGATCCATCGCGACGATATGGCGCTTTAGGGTGTCTTTCTGATAGGACATATGCAAATCCCACCGGTGCCGGGCGCGCATCGGTTCAAAAACGGGGGACCCGAGGATGAAAGACATGGACAATATTCCCGCCTTGATGGCCGATATCGGCCAACGGGCCAAGGCCGCCAGCCAGGTGCTGGCCGAAGCCAGCGCCGAAGACAAGCACACCGCCCTGATCGGTGCCGCCGATACGGTCTGGGCACAGCGGGCCGACATCATCGCGGCCAATGACAAGGATATGGCCTATGGCCGGCAAAAGGGGCTGTCCGAGGCCATGATGGACCGGCTGCGTCTGGACGAGGACCGCATTCGCGGCATTGTCGACGGGCTGCGCGCGGTGGCCGGACAGACCGACCCGGTGGGCGAGGTGATAAGCGAATGGGACATGCCGTCGGGGCTGCATATCAGCCGGGTGCGCACACCCTTGGGGGTGATCGGCGTGATCTATGAAAGCCGTCCCAATGTCACCGCCGATGCCGGTGCTCTGTGCCTGAAATCGGGCAATGCGGTGATCCTGCGCGGCGGGTCCGAAAGCTTTCATTCCTCGGCGGCGATCCACGCCTGCCTGGTCACGGGGCTGCGCGATGCCGGCCTGCCCGAGGACGCGATCCAACTGGTGCCGACGCGCGACCGCGCGGCGGTATCGGAACTGATGACCATGACCGACACGGTGGACGTGATCGTGCCGCGCGGCGGCAAAGGGCTGGTCGGACTGGTGCAGCGCGAAGCCCGTGTGCCGGTCTTTGCCCATCTCGAAGGGATTGTTCACATCTATCTGGACAAGGCCGCCGATCCGCAAAAAGCGCTGGACGTGGTGCTGAACGCCAAGATGCGCCGCACCGGCATCTGTAGCGCCGCCGAATGCCTGCTGCTGCATCAGGACATCGCCCAGGGGCTTGGCCGGGACGTCATCGCCGCCCTGATCGCCGCCGGGGTCGAGGTGCGCGCCGCCGGCCCTCTGGCCGATATTCCCGGCACCACGCCGGCGAAAGACGCGGATTGGGGCAAGGAATATCTGGACGCGATCATCGCTGCCAAACCGGTGCCGGATATCGACGCGGCGATCGCCCATATCCGGCAATACGGTTCCGGTCATACCGATTGCATCATCACCGAGGATGACGCCGCCGCCGCGCGGTTCTTCGCCCGGCTGGACAGCGCCATCCTGATGCACAACGCCTCGACCCAGTTTGCAGATGGCGGCGAGTTCGGCATGGGTGCGGAAATCGGCATCGCCACCGGCAAGATGCATGCCCGCGGCCCGGTGGGCGCGGCGCAGCTGACCAGCTTTAAATACCTGGTGCGGGGCGACGGAACCGTTCGACCCTAAAACCGAATGCAGAATTGACCGGTCTGGCGGCTGATTTCGATCTTGCGGCCGAGATCCGCGGCCAGGGCGGGCAACAGCGCGAACTGAACCTGCGCCGAGGTGATCTCGGGCATTTCGTCGGGATGCGACAGGCCGTGCCACAATGCCTCATCCAGAACCAGCTTGTCCGCATGGCCGATGACGGTCCAGACGCCGTCCTCGGCCAGGACCCGGATCTGCCCGCCATAAGGCATGGCCGTCTCGCAGCATTGCAGCGCCAGAAAAGCCAGCCGCACCAGCGCGCGCGGCTGCGCATCCAGCGGCGCCCATTGCACCGTGTGGCGACCGCCGCGATTGAGATCCTCAAGCACCGAGACAATCTCGGGACGACCCAGCAACTGTTCGCCGGCGGCGCCATAGGCAATGCGGAAAAAGCGGATGCGCGCTCCGGCATTGCCGACGCTGTCCGCGATCAGGTCCAGTTCCGGGCCCTGGATGCTGCCGGCAAGATCCAGCAGTTCCAGCCCGTTGGTGATGGCGCCGATCGGACTGATCAGATCGTGACAGATTCTGGACCCTATCAAGGCCGCCAGATTGATATTACTCTGTCCCAAGACATTCCTCCGTTGCGGGCCCTGACATGACAGACCTGAACGCCATACTGGCACCCGGCATGCTTGTGCGCCATCCGCAATTCGACGATTGGGGCATCGGGCAGGTGCAATCCAATATCGGCGGCAAGATCACCGTGAATTTTCGCGAGCAGGGAAAGGTGGTCATTGATAGCGCCCGGATTGCATTGATTCCGGTCTTTGATCCCTGAAACTGGTTTACGAAATGTTAACACCGCGCCGCGGGCTGCCTCCTCAGTTGCCACATGGCTGAGATCCGCGTTAAAGCAGCGCAACCGAAACGCCGCGCCGCAACTGGAGATTTCATGCCCGCAACCGTCTCCGAATTCACTGTCAGACTGGCCGATACCCCGGCCGACCTGCGCGCCGCACAGGCGTTGCGCTATGACGTTTTTGTGCGCGAACTGGGTGGCGGCGGTCAGATGGTGGATCATGAGCAGGGACTGGAACAGGACCGGTTCGATCCGTTTTTCGATCATCTGCTGGTCAGTCATGTGCCCAGCGGCGCCGTGGTCGGGGTCTATCGCCTGCTGCGCGCCGATCAGGCGGCGCGCGCCGGCCAGTTCTATTCCGAGGACGAATACGACCTGAGCGTTCTGAAATCCGGTGGCCGCAAGCTGCTGGAACTGGGACGGTCCTGCCTGCACCGGGATTTTCGCGGCGGCATGGCCATGTATCACCTGTGGAACGGTCTGTCCGACTATGTTCGCGATCACGACATCGAAATCCTGTTCGGTGTCGCCAGTTTCCACGGCACCGATATCGAGGCTCTGGCGCAGCCGCTGTCGATGCTGCACCACGCGCATCGGGCTCCGCCCGACCTGCGGGTGCGCGCCCAGCCCGGGCATTTCGTGTCGATGGACCTGGTGCCCGACGACCGGTTGGACCGCCGCGAAGCTCTGCTGAAGACGCCGGCGCTGATCAAGGCCTATCTGCGACTGGGTGGCTATGTGGGCGAGGGCGCTTTCGTCGATCACGCGTTCAATACCACCGATGTCTGCCTGGTTCTGGACACCGCGCGCATGAATGAACGCCAGCGCCGGCTTTATACCGAGCGTCACGCCGGATGAGCCGGACCTGGGACAGCAGGCAGGTGCCCGAGACATGTGCCATCGGCGCGATGGGCTGGCTGCGTGTTGTGCTGCGCGGCCTGCCCTTGGGGGGGCTGGTGTTCGGCTGCCTGGCGCTGTTGCTGCTGGTCCGGCTGATCGAACGCCCGCTATTCGGTCTGCGCCGGCCGCTGACGCCGCATATCACGCAATTCGTCTGTCGCAACGCCTTTCGCATTCTGGGCATGGGCTTTGCCACGTCGGGCAGCCTGATGACGGCCCCCGGAGCGGTGGTGGCGAATCACGCCTCGTGGCTGGACATCTTTGCGCTGAACGCGCGCAAGCGGATCTATTTCGTGTCCAAGTCCGAAGTCGCCGGCTGGCCCGGCATCGGTTGGCTGGCGCGGGCCACCGGCACGGTCTTCATCGAGCGCAACCCGGCACGGGCGCGCGAACAGACCGACCTGTTCGAGCAACGCCTGCTTGCCGGACACAAGCTGTTGTTCTTTCCCGAAGGCACCTCGACCGACGGGTTGCGGGTGCTGCCGTTCAAGACCACGCTGTTCGCGGCATTCTTTACCGATCATCTGCGCGAGATGATGCATGTACAGCCGGTCAGTGTGATCTATCACGCCCCGCCCGGCCAGGACGACCGGTTCTATGGCTGGTGGGGCGAAATGGAATTTGGCGAACACCTGCTCAAGACGCTGGCGGTGGCGCGCCAGGGCTCGGTCGAACTGATCTATCACCCGCCGGTCCGGGTCGCGGATTTCCCCAATCGCAAGGCGCTGGCCGCGCATTGCGAAACCGTCGTGCGTCAGGGCCATGCCGGACGATTGAATTTGTCCGCCCAGAGCTGATCGCCGCGCCGATGCCGGGCGGATTGCGCCTTGCACCGGCATCGGACTTGCCTTATACGCGCGCCATTCAAACCCGCAGGCGGGGTTGGGCCGATGGGGGAGACATCCCCAAAGGTCCGCCGGTTGGCGCATCCGCGTCGAGACCCCCGCCGAGGATCAAACCGGAAAGGAATAGGCATGGCTCTTCCCGAGTTCACCATGCGCCAGCTGCTGGAAGCAGGCGTTCACTTTGGTCACCAGACACAGCGTTGGAACCCGCGCATGTCGCCGTTCATCTATGGCGCGCGCAACGGCATCCACATCATGGATCTGACCCAGACCGTCCCGATGCTGGACCAGGCGCTGCAGGCCATCCGCGATACCGTCGCCAAGGGCGGCCGCATCCTGTTCGTCGGCACCAAGCGTCAGGCCAGTCAGCCGATCGCCGATGCCGCGGAGAAATCGGCGCAGTATTACATGAACCACCGCTGGCTGGGGGGTACGCTGACCAACTGGCAGACCGTGTCCAAATCGATTCAGCGACTCAAGCAGATCGACGAGCAGATGGAAGGCGGTTTCGCCGGGCTGACCAAAAAGGAACGCCTGGGCATGGAACGCGACCAGAGCAAGCTGCAGGCCAGCCTGGGCGGGATCCGCGAAATGGGCGGCACACCGGATCTGCTGTTCGTGATCGACGTCAAGAAAGAGGCGCTGGCCATTGCCGAAGCCAACAAGCTGGGCATCCCGGTCGTTGCCGTCGTCGATACCAACTGCTCGCCCGATGGCGTCGACTACATCATCCCCGGCAATGATGACGCGGCCCGCGCCATCGCGCTTTATTGCGACCTCGCCTCCCGCGCGGCGCTGGACGGCATGTCGGCCCAGCTGGGCGCGGCCGGTGTCGATATCGGCGCCATGGAAGAGGCCCCGGCCGAAGAGGCCCTCGCCGAAGAAAGCACCGGCGTGGAAACTGGCAACGTCTCGACCGAGACCGCTTCCAATGACGCGATGTCCAAGGACGCACCGATGGACATCGAATCCACCGCCAAGACACTCGAAAAAGCCTCCAAGGGCTGATCCGACGTCATCGCACTGACACGCGCGGCAGGGTCTTCCTGCCGCGACACACCGCATTTTTCTAGGAGACCCGACAGATGGCAATCACAGCATCTATGGTGAAGGAACTTCGCGACACCACTGGCGCAGGCATGATGGACGCTAAGAAGGCGCTGACCGAAACCGATGGCGACATGGACGCCGCCGTGGATTGGCTGCGCACCAAGGGCCTGGCCAAAGCGGCCAAGAAATCCGGCCGGGTCGCGGCCGAGGGTCTGGTGGCCGTCGTCGTCGAAGGCGGCAAGGGCGTCGCTGTCGAGGTCAACTCGGAAACCGATTTTGTCGGCAAGAATGCCGAATTCCAGGAAATGGTCAGCGGCATCGCCCGCGCCGCTCTGGGCGTGTCCGATGTCGAGGCGCTGAAGGCCGCCGACATGGGCGGCAAATCGGTTGCCGATGTCATCACCGACAAGATCGCCACCATTGGCGAGAACATGTCGGTGCGCCGCATGTCCGGCATCGAGGGCGAAAAGGTAGTGTCTTATGTGCACAACGCCGCCGCGCCCGGCATGGGCAAGATCGGTGTTCTGGTCGCCATGACCGGCGGCGACGAGGCGTTTGGCAAGCAGGTTGCCATGCATATCGCCGCCACCAACCCGGCCGCCCTCAACGAGGACCAACTGGACCCGGAAGTGGTCGAAAAGGAAAAATCCGTGCAGATGGACATTGCCCGCGAAAGCGGCAAGCCCGAAGCGGTGATCGAAAAGATGATCGTCGGCCGGATGAAGAAGTTCATGGCCGAAGTTACCTTGCTGAACCAGCAATTCGTCGTGAACCCCGATCTGACCGTAGGGGCCGCAGCAACCGAGGCCGGCGCCACCGTGACCGGGTTCGTGCGTCTTGAAGTCGGCGAAGGCATCGAGAAGAAGGAAGAGGATTTCGCCGCCGAAGTGGCCAAGGCCGCTCAGGGCTGATCTGCCTTTCATCATTCCGAATGCCCGCCTGACGCGACCTGTCAGGCGGGCTTTTTTGTGCCTGCGCCGGTGTTTGACCAAGCGAGCATTCCCGGTTCGACCCATAGAAACCAGAATTGGGTTGCGATTGAAGGACCACGCGCCAAAACGCGAGCACGGGATCCCTGGCGTCCGGTCGCGAGCGCCGGAAAAACACGATCCGCCGCGATTCGGGTCGGTCGTTTGCGCTTTCAGTGACCGAGGCTGATCGGGGCGTTTCCGGCCCTTGCCCAAGAAAACACGGAGCCGCGACAAATGCGCGGCTCCGGCCCGTTTGGAGGTCCCGATCTAATGGGGATGGAAAGGGACCCTTTTCGGATTCCGGCTCGTAACGTGGACCAATACACGCCAGAGCCGGACAGGTCAGAGAGCCCTGAAATGGCAGGGTTCATTTCCCGATGTTCCCAGGCTAAAGCCACCACTCACGGAACACTTGCACTTTGCGATTTAAAGCGCGTTTGTGAAAGTAATGTATTCCTTACCCGAGGTAAACGAAACTTTTTTGCGCGACCGATCCGACGCCGGACAACGCGATCAGGTCTCCATCACGAACATCTGGTTGTGCAGCGCCGCCTTGAGAACCGCCTGTGCCGTGGTTTCCACCGCCAGAGACTCTCGGGCCAGACGCAGATGCTTTTCCACCGTTGCCGGCGTTAGCCCCATCAGGATGGCGATGTCCTGGGTGGTCTTGCCGTCACCCACCCATTCCAGGGCTTCGCGCTGTCGTTTGGTCAAGCCGCGATTTGGCGGGTTGTAGGGCAGGCTGAGGATGCGCAGATGCGCGACATTGTTCATCAGGTGGATGTCACGGCCATGCTCGGCCCAGACCTTTTCAACATCGTCCTGTGACATGCCCACCTTGGCGGCCAGAGAAATCGCGCCTTTCGAGCGCGGCGAGACAGATTTGAAGCTGATCGTATAGCCAGCGGTCACCTTCATCTTGAGGTTGAATTCGACCACCTTGATCTCTTCTTCGGTCAGTGACCCCAAGTCGAAATTCTCGTAGGTCCGGCGCCAACTGCCAGCGCCTTCATGTTCCAGCGCCCATCGCAGCATGGGCGCATGGAAATACAACCCGTTATGCAGAAACCCCTGAATATATTCGGCGCAGTGATTGCTGAGAATGGTGAAATCCTCGGGGTCGCCCAGCGAGGTGCGCGTGCGATAGCGGGTGAAGCCATAGATCAGCCGGTCAAAGCCATAGCTTTTCATCTGAGCGGTATGAACCGGCCACAGCTCTTCCAGGCTTTGAGCGTTGGTGACCAGGTGAAGATACTCGCGCAGATCCATACCTTTCAGCTCCCTTCGAGATGCGCCTTGAGCGCGTCAAGTGCCAGAATATAACCTTGTGCACCAAAACCGCAAATCTGCCCTAATGCAACCTTGGCAAGAAATGACCGATGCCGAAAGGGTTCGCGGGCATGGATGTTGGACAGGTGCACCTCGACCGTGGGCAGATCGACCGATGCGACCGCATCCATCAGCGCGATCGAGGTGTGCGTATACGCCCCGGCGTTGATGACGATGCCGTTCTGCGCACCCTTTGATCCGTGGATCGCGTCGACCAGTGCGCCCTCGTGATTGGACTGCAGGCAGGTGACGGCCAGGCCCAGTTTTTCCCCATGGGCGCGGCAGGTTTCCTCGACCATCGCCAGTGTGGTGGCGCCATAGACCTCGGGCTGGCGGGTGCCCAGCAGGTTCAGGTTGGGACCGTTCAGGACCAGAATTCGGTTCATCGCAATGCATCCTTTCGTATCCACCGCTCATACGCATGATATCCCGCGACTGTCCAGTTCGCCACGGATCCGCCGTTCCGGACAGCGAGCGTCACGGGGCGGAAAATACCCCCAAACCCAGCCATTGCGCCCGCAAGGCCGGGCTGGGACAATCCTGAATCTCGACAGTCAGGCCGTATTCCCGCAACAGCTCCGTGTCGCCGCTGCGCCGAATTCGGTCCAGAACGAACCGCCCGCGCAGCCGCGCCCCGGCTGGCACCGGCGTCACAAAGCGCACGCGGTTGAACCCGTAGTTGATCCCCATGACCTCGCCGGGCTGCGGGGGCAGGCAATCCTGTGCAAACCGGCTGGCCAGCGACAGGCTCAGAAAGCCATGCGCGATGGTGCCGCCGAACGGCGCCTCGGCCGCGGCGCGCTCTGGGTCAGTGTGGATCCACTGGTTGTCGCGGGTGACCTGCGCAAAGGCGTCGATCATCGGCTGATCCACCGTGATCCATTCCGATACGCCGATTTCGGTGCCCAGTTGCGCCCTGGCCTGATCCAGCGCCCGGTCTATGGCGGCCATCGCCGTTCCCCTTGCCTCAGACAGGATCGGGGCCGACCCGGACCATGCGCTTGCCCCGGTTGTCCCCGGCCAGCAGCCCGATCAGTGCGGCGGGCGCGTTTTCCAGGCCCTCGACGATATCTTCGACCACCGTGATCTGTCCGGTGCGCACCCAGTTCTGCAAAGCTCTGAGGGCGGTGGTGTCGCGGTCAGCGAAATCCATCACGATAAAGCCCTGCATGCGCAACCGCTTGACGACCAAGAGCCCGGGCAGGTTGCGCGGTCCGCTGGCGTCTTCCGTGTCATACTGGCTGATCGCGCCGCAACAGACGACACGGCCACGGTTGTTCATCAGGGACAGGGCGGATTCCAGAATCCGGCCACCGACATTGTCGAAATACACATCGACGCCGTCGGGGCAGGCGGCACGCAGCGCCTTGAACATCCCCGGATCGCGATAGTCGATACAGGCGTCAAAGCCCAGATTTTGCACCACCCAGTCGCATTTCTCAGCCCCGCCCGCAATGCCGACGACGCGGCAACCCAGGGCTTTGCCAATCTGTCCGACATACCCTCCGACCGACCCGGCGGCGGCCGAAACCAGCAGGGTCTCGCCAGCGATCGCATTGCCGACATGGATCAGCCCGTGAAACGCCGTCTTTCCGGCGATCCCATAAACCGACATGAGGTTGGACAGCGGCCGGATATCCGGCAGTTTCTGCACCTTGTGCGCGGCGCGCGTGACATAGTCGGCCCAGTCTGTTTCCGCGGCAACGATATCACCGGGTTTCAGGTGCTTGCTGTTGCTGTGCATCACCTCGCAGACCGCGTAGGTGGGCATGGCATCGCCCGCCTGTACCGCGTCGCGATAGGTGGCCCCCTTCATCCAACTGCGATTGGCGGCGTCGATCGACATCAGGATGGTGCGCAACAGCACTTCGCCCGCCTCGGGAACCGGCATGTCGCTCTCTTGCAGAGCGAAATGGGTGGGCTTCAATTCCGCGGACGGCAGCTCGGCGACCAAGATCTGTCGGTTCTTCATCGCTCTGTTCCCCCTGAACCGCGCCTGCGTTCCTGTCTGGGCCCGCTGCATTGCCGGACTCTTCCGCCGCACACCCCAGTTGTCAATCGAAATGCGAAATGCAATCCTGATGCCAGACCCCGGCCCCGAACCGCGCGGGCGACGGGCCTATGCCCATAGCGGCCCCCGCACAATGTTCGATCATCATCGGACGGGGCAAATGGGGGCAGGACATGACACCAGAGACTTTGTTTTCGCTGCACGGCAAGACCGCGCTGGTGACTGGCGGCGCCACCGGCATCGGACGCATGGCCGCCGAGGCGCTGGTGAATGCCGGCGCCCGGGTGCTGATCGCCTCGCGCAAGGGGGCGGATTGCGCCGCCGTGGCCGACGCGTTGAACACAGCAAAGGTCGCGGGCAGCGCGGTTGGGTTTGCCGGCGACGTCGGCAGCGCCGCAGGCATCGATGCCTTGGTTGACGAGGTGAAAAACCGAACGCAATCCCTTGATATACTGATGAATAATGCCGGTGTTGCCTGGGGCGGACAATTGGGCGAATTCCCCTATGATGCCTGGGATCACGTGATGTCGGTTAATGTCGCGGGGCTGTTCGATCTGACGCAGAAACTGCTGCCATTGCTTGAGGCTGCGGCCGATCCCGACGATCCGGCGCGTGTGGTCAATGTCGCCTCGGTAATGGGCGAGTTGCCCATGGGCGATGGCGCCTACAGCTATGCCGCTTCCAAGGCGGCGGTGATCCACCTGTCGCGGATCCTGGCCAAGGAACTGGCGCATCGCCATATCACCGTCAACGCACTGGCGCCCGGACCGTTCGTATCGCGCATGACCGCCTTTGCCACGGCGGACGAAGACAAACGCGCGCTGGTCGCGGGCGACGTACCGCTGGGCCGGGTCGGGCGCGAAGAGGATATCGCCGGCTGCATGCTGTTCCTCTGCGGGCGCGGCGGGGCCTATGTCACCGGTGCGGTGATCCCGGTCAGCGGCGGCATCAACGTGATGAGCGGCCACAACATCTTTGAAAAGGCGGTGCGGGGTTGAGCCGTGGCTGCGCCCACCGCCCCCGAAAGCAGGAAGCAGGAAGCAGGAAGCAGGATGACCGACACCGCGCTTGATCTGGATCTGGAGGCGGTCGGCAGCTATCTGACCAAAAACCTGCCGGGATTCTCCGGCCCGCTGAGCGCGCGCAAGTTCGCGGGTGGCCAGTCCAACCCGACTTATCTGCTGGAAACCCCGGACCGGAATTATGTGCTGCGCCGCAAACCACCCGGAACGCTGCTGAAATCGGCGCATGCGGTGGACCGCGAGTATCGCGTGCAACGGGCCCTGGCCGACACGCCGGTGCCGGTGGCGGAAATGCATCTGCTGTGCCGGGATGACAGCGTGATCGGGTCGATGTTCTATGTCATGTCGCATGTCGCCGGGCGCAATTTCCCGGTGCCGACCTTGCCCGAACTGGCCCGCGCCGAACGCGGTGCGGTGATCGACCAGATGAACCAGGTGCTGGCGACACTGCACAATGTCGATATCGAGGCGGCCGGATTGTCCGATTATGGACCCTCGGGCAGCTATTTCGAACGCCAGCTTGGGCGCTGGTCCAAACAGTACCGGGCCTCGGAGACCGGGACGATCCACGACATGGACCGGCTGATGCGCGTCCTGGCCGAGCGCTTGCCGCCAGAGGACGGGCAGCGCACGCTGGTGCATGGCGATTACCGCATCGACAACATGATCTTTGCCGAAACCGGCCCCACCTGTCTGGCGGTGCTGGATTGGGAGTTGTCAACCATCGGCCACCCCTTTGCCGATCTGGCTTCGGTCATCATGCAATGGCAGATGCCCTGTGGCCCCGAAGGCCGCGGGCTGGCCGGCATCGACCGGGACGCATTGGGGTTGCCCTCGGATCAGGCATTCATCGACAGCTATTGTGCGCGGCGCGGCTTGTCCGAAATCGAGAATTTCGGCTTTTACCTCGGGTTCAGCTTTTTCCGCATGGCGGCAATCCTGCAGGGCGTGCACAAGCGCGCGCTGGATGGCAATGCCAGCAACCCCGCGAAAGCCCGGCAACTGGGCGGCTATGTGCCGCTGTTTGCCGGCCACGGGCTGCGGGCGCTGACGGGTTAGCCCGGCAACATGGGCATAGCGATGCCCCCGATTGCCCGGTTGTGGCCGTGCCGCGATTGCCGGATAACAGCGACAGGGGTTGCGCGCAGCAGAGGAAAAACAGCATGAATACCGCAAATCCGCAGGATCAGGGCCTGGATCCGCAGCGTCTGACACGGATTGCCGACTGGATGCAGCGCTATGTCGCACAGCGCAAGTTTCCCGGTGCGTCCATCCTGATCGCGCGCGATGGTCACGAGGTCTATTTCAACGCCACCGGCCAGCGCGACGTCGAGGCCGGGTTGCGGTTTGAACGCGACACGGTCGCGCGGATCTATTCCATGACCAAACCCGTCACCTCGATCGCCGCGATGATGCTGGTGGAACGCGGCCTGTTCCACCTCGATGCACCCGTGTCCGAGTTTCTGCCTGTGTTTTCCGACATGACGGCGCTGTGCGCCGATGCGACTCGCATCGATCAGGTCGAACCCTGCGCAACCCCGACGATCCATCAACTGATGACCCACACCAGTGGGCTGAGCTATCCGTTCAACCCCGGCCTGTTGCCGGCCGAAATGGACCGGCTGGACCTGATCTTTGGCCCCGATCAGGGCCTGCTGGCGGACCGGGTCGATCAGGTGGCGGGCCTGCCTTTGGCCTTTCAGCCGGGCAGACGCTGGGAATATTCCGTGGGCATCGATATTCTGGGCCGGGTGATCGAGGTGGTCTCAGGCCAGAGCCTGGCGGATTTCCTGCACCAGAACATTCTCGACCCGCTGGGCATGCACCAGACCGGCTTTCGCGTGCCGCCCGGCACCGGCGATCGGTTCGCCACGCTCTATACGCCGCTCGAAGGCGGCGCGATGGCGCTGCAGGCGGCAAAGCCCGGCGTGCAGACCCTGCGGCCCACAGACCGGGCCGGCGGTTCGGCCTTTGAATCGGCGACGCTGTTTTCTGGCGGTGGCGGGCTGGTCGGTACCATCGACGACTATATGGCCTTTGCCGAGATGATGCGCCTGCGCGGCAAATGCGACGCCGGGCAACTGCTGGGGCCGCGCACCGTGGATTTCATGATGCGCAACCATCTGCGCGGCGAAATTGCCGCGATGGGTCCGCAAAGCTTTGCCGAACAGCCTATGGAGGGCATGGGGTTCGGGTTGGGCGGCGCGGTGGTGCTGGACCCGGCACGCGCCCGCTGGCCGGGCAGCGTCGGCGATTACAGCTGGGGCGGAATGGCCTCGACCTATTTCTGGATCGACCGGGAACATGACCTGTCGGTGGTGTTTTTCACACAACTGGCCCCGTCCAGCGCCTATCCGGCGCGGGCCGAACTAAAGGCGCTGGTGCAGGGCGCGATCCTGTCATGAGCGAGGAACGCCCGATCCTGTGGCGCCCGACACCGGCGCAGGCGGACGCGACCCGGATGGCGGATTTCCTGCGATGGCTGCAGCGCGAGCGCGGGATGTCCTTTGAGGATTACAATGATCTCTGGCACTGGAGTGTCAGCGATCTTGACGGGTTCTGGTCGGCGATCTGGACCTATTTCGACCTGCAGTCGGATACACCGTTTAGCGACGTTCTGGCGGACCGACAGATGCCCGGCGCCACCTGGTTTCCCGGCGCGCGCCTGAATTTCGCCCGCCAGATCCTGCGCCAGGCCGAGCACAGCCCGGATCGCACTGCGTTGATCATGCAATCCGAAACCTTTGGCGATACCGAACTGACATGGGCCGACCTGGCCGCGCAGGTTGCCAGCGTTGCCGCCCGGTTCCGGGCCATGGGACTGGGTCCGGGCGACCGGGTGGCGGCGATTCTGGGCAATACCGACACGGCGCTGATCGCGTGTCTGGCGACGGCCAGCATCGGTGCGATCTGGTCGCTCTGCGCACCCGAGATGGGGCAGGCGGCCATTCTGGACCGGTTTCGCCAGATCGAACCCAAACTGTTGATCGCCCAGAACGGGTATGTGCATGCGGGCAAGACCTATGACCGGCGTGCGGTTCTGGCCGAAATTACCCAGGCGCTGCCTTCGCTGGCCCATGTCGTCTGCCAGCCGGTCACGGGACCGGTACCCCACGGCGCCATCGCCTTTGATGATCTGACCGGGGCGCCCGCCACGCTGGAATTCGCCGCCATGCCATTCGATCATCCGCTGTGGATCGTCTATTCCTCGGGCACGACCGGCAATCCCAAACCCATCGTGCATGGTCATGGCGGCATTCTACTGGAAGGCGTCAAACAATCGCTGCATCAGGATATCCGCGACACCGACCGATTTTGCTGGCTGACATCGTCCGGGTGGATCATGTGGAACGTGCAGATGGTGGCGCTGGGGCAGGGCGCGACTCTGGCCCTGTATGACTGCGCGGTCAATCATCCCGACCTGATGGAACCCTGGCGGTTCGTCGCCCAGCACGGCATCACCAGTTTCGGCGCCGGCGCCGCCTATGTCACCGCCTGCATGAAGGCCGGGCTTCGCCCAGGCGAGGGGCTGAACCTCGATGCCCTGCGCGCAATCGGAACCACCGGCTCGCCGCTGACATCCGAAGGCTATGACTGGATCTATCAGGCGGTGAAACCCGATGTCTGGCTGGCGCCGTTTTCCGGCGGTACCGATTTCTGTGGCGCCTTTGTCGGCGGCAACCCGATGCTGCCGGTGCGCGCTGGCGAGATGCAATGCCGGTTCCTGGGAAACGCGGTCCAGGCCTTTGACGCGCAGGGGCAGGCGCTGACCGCCGGCACCGTCGGCGAACTGGTCTGCACCGAACCCCTGCCGTCGATGCCACTGTTTTTCTGGGGCGACGCGGATGGCAGCCGCCTGCAGGACAGCTATTTCGACATCTATCCCGGGGTCTGGCGGCATGGCGACTGGATCGAGATCACCCCGCAGGGTGGCGCAGTGATCTATGGCCGATCCGATGCCACGATAAACCGACACGGCCTGCGACTGGGCAGCGCCGAAATCTATCAGGCGGTCGAGGCGCTGGACGAGGTGCTGGATTCTCTGGTGGTCGACCTGGAATACCTTGGACGCGACAGTTTCATGGCGCTGTTTGTGGTTCTGGCGCCCGGGCAGACCCTGGATAAATCGCTGAACGCGCGCATCCAATCGGCCATCCGCGAGGCGGTTTCGGCACGGTTCATTCCCAACGACATCGTGCAGATAGACGACATCCCGCGCACGATTTCCGGCAAAAAGCTGGAGGTCCCGGTGAAAAAACTGTTGTTGGGCGGCGAGGTGGACAAGGTGGTGAACCGCGATTCCATGGCAAATCCGGACAGTATTGATGTCTTTGCCGCATATGCCGCTGCTGGCAGGTTTGATTGACACAGTAAAAAGGCGCCGCAAATGGTCGAAGTTGCACGGGAATTACTGGAGCTCCTGGATGTCGAGCCACTGGAAGTCGATCTGTTTCGCGGCATCGGTTCAGGCGGCGAGACCACTATGCGCATCTTTGGCGGTCAGGTAATCGCCCAGGCGCTGGCAGCCGCCTACAGGACGGTGCCGGACCGGTTGTGCCATTCGCTGCACGCCTATTTCATCCGCCCCGGAGATCCGGGCATTCCGGTGATCTATTCAGTGGACCGGGCCCGCGATGGCGGCAGTTTCATCACCCGGCGGGTGGTCGCCATTCAGCACGGCCGGCAGATTCTGAACATGTCGGCTTCGTTTCATGTCGCCGAAGAGGGTTGGAGCCACCAGCATCCGATGCCCAAGGTGCCCGGCCCCGAAGGCCTGCCCAATCGCGCCGCGCTACGCGACAAATTCGTCGATCGCATCCCGGAGACGCTGCGCGCCGATTTTCTGCGTCCGCGCCCGATCGAAATCCGCGAGGTTGCGCCGCGCGACCTGATCGACCCGGAGCCGACCGGCGATGCCAACCAGTTGTGGTTCCGCATGGAGCACGCCGCCGGAGTCAGCCCGCAGATGCAGCATATTCTGATGGCTTATGCCTCGGACATGAACCTGCTGGGATCGTCGCTGCGCCCGCATGGTCTGACCTGGTTCAAACCGCAGGTGATGAGCGCCAGTCTGGATCACGCCATGTGGTTTCATGCCCCGATCCGGTTTCAGGACTGGCATCTCTATTCGATGGATGCGCCGTTTACCGGTGGTGGTCGCGGGTTCAACCGGGGCGCGATATACCATGCCGATGGCACGCTGGTTGCTAGCGTCGCACAAGAAGGTCTGTTGCGTCCGTTGCGCAAAAAGACTCCTCCAGACACAACCTAGGCCGGCGGACCGGCGGCGACCAAACCGGCGGTTCAGCGCGCGCGTGCACGCCCGCCAGCGGCCGTGATCGCCGGCTGTCCTGAAACGGGGCAGGGCTGCGCCCCAGGTCAGCGGTTGTCACGCGCCTGAAATCCCTGAACTTCGGCGCGGGCGACCACATGATGATGCACCTCGTCCGGGCCATCCGCAAACCGCAGGGTGCGCTGGCCGATATACATCTCGGCCAGTGGAAACCACTGCGAAATCCCGGCCGCCCCATGCACCTGTATCGCCTGGTCGATGATCTGGCAGACGCGCTCGGGCACCATCGCCTTGACCGCCGAGACCCAGATCCGCGCCTCTTTGTTGCCCAGGACATCCATCGCGCGAGCGGCTTTCAGAACCATCATGCGCATCGCCTCGATGTCGATGCGGGCGCGGGAAATGGTCTCCATGTTCTTGCCCAGATCGACGATGCGCTTGCCAAAGGCCTTGCGGTTGATCGCCCGGTCCAGCATCAGTTCCAGGGCCTTGTCGGCGGCCCCGATCGAGCGCATGCAATGATGGATGCGCCCGGGTCCCAGACGCAACTGGCTGATTTCAAATCCGCGACCTTCACCCAGCAGGATGTTTTCCCTGGGAACGCGCACGTTTTCCAACCGGATGTGCATATGCCCATGGGGCGCGTCGTCCTGACCAAAGACATGCATCGGGCCGACAATCGTGACGCCGGGGGCGTCCATGGGCACCAGTATCTGCGACTGTTGCCGGAACGGTTCCGCCTCTGGAGAGGTTTTGACCATTGTTATCATAATCTTACAACGTGGATCTCCAGCGCCGGAAATATAGAATTTCTCGCCGTTGATCACCCAGTCGTCACCATCCAGAACCGCGCTGGTTGCAATGTTCTTGGCATCGGAACTGGCGACATCGGGTTCTGTCATGGCATAGGCGGATCGAATTTCGCCGTTCAGCAGCGGCTGCAGCCATTGCCGTTTCTGGGCTTCGGTTCCGACGCGTTCCAGAACCTCCATGTTGCCGGTATCGGGCGCCGAACAGTTCAGCGTTTCCGAGGCCAGCGGATTTTTTCCGAGTTCGGCGGCGATATAGGCATAGTCGAGATTCGACAGGCCGTGGCCGGTCTCTGCATTGGGCAGGAAAAAGTTCCACAACCCGTTGGCCCGCGCCTTGGCCTTGGCCGTTTCCAGCAACTCCAACTGTCCGGGCGCATAAGACCAGCGATCGGTGCGTTCCTGTCCCAGGCGATGGAACTCTTCGGTGATCGGATCCACGTTTTCACGCATGTGACGGATGACGGCGTCCAGCAGCGGACGCGCGCCATCGGACATGGCAAGGTTGTTCAGTTCGGGCGGACAATGAGCCATCGACATGACAGGGATCCTCTGCGCTGGGCGTTTGCGGAGACAGTCCGATCCTTCCGTCCCACGCGAACCACGGGATCCCAATGACATTGTGGCCGCAAGCCGCAATTTGCTTTGCCCGGATGCTAAACTGGTTCACAAGGCCTGCCAATGGCGGGATTACCGATCATATTTGTTACCATAATACCGATTACGCGATATTCGGAGCCCGCACGTGCATTGTGTCGGTTCACACACGAACTGAGGCCCGGTTGATTGGAACTTAAGTCCAGCGAACTCGGCCTGAGACGCCATGTTTGTCCCGCACAGGTGACACACACTGTCACTGCTCTACCGCTTCGACGGTTGCTCTTACCGTCTTGAAAATCTGCTTCAGGTCGGCCTTTGGAATACCGCCAAACGCTAATCGCAACGCTTGAGGAACCGCAGTCGTTGCCGCGAATGGCTCGGCCCCGGATGCTGAAATCCCTCGCTCTTTCAACGCCGTGACAATCGGCTCGGCGCGCTTCCCCTTTTCTAGCCAGACCCATGCAAAACTGGCATTGGGGTGCGCGCTGACCGTCAGATCACGCAAGGTGGCATGGCAAAGGCGCTGACGCTCCGCTCCGTCTTGCCTGCGACCTTCTTCGGACTTGGCCAGAGTGCCATCCACAACCCAGCCCGTGACAAGCCCGGAAATCAGCGCGGGGGCATTCCAGGTCGTCGCCCTGATCGCTTCGAGAAGTCGGGGAACGTACTGCGGTGGAGTCACAAGGTATCCGAGGCGCAGCCCGGTCGCCAGGCTCTTGGAAAACCCTCCGACATGGATCGTTCGTTCCGGTGCCAGTTCGATGAAGCTCGGCTGCGGATCGGGTTCAAGAAAGGCGTAGGCGGCGTCCTCAATGATCAGCAAGTCATGCGCCCGTGCGACTTTGACGACGCGCTGCCGCGTAATCTCGTCCATGACCGATCCCAGAGGATTGTGCACCGTGGGCATAAGATAGACCGCCCGGAGCCTGCGGACCCGGCATTGGCGGTCCAACGCGTCTGGGTCCATTACACCGTCCGAACCTTCGACCGGAATGAGGTCCAGCCCCTGAAGCGCCGCAACCGACTTGAAGCCTGGATAGGTCAAAGCGTCGGTGGCGATGGCCTCGCCTCTCTGAAAAAGACCCAAGGCGATGGTTGCAAGGCCATGCTGACCGCCAGAGGTGATCAGCAGATTGTCCGGGGCGATCGGACCTAGAGTTTGCGCAAGGCTTTCAGCAATGATCCGGCGTTCGTGCGTACGCCCGCCATGTGGCTGGTAGCGCAACATCGCCTCAAGATCGCCAGCGGTCGATAGCCGCCGCAACCCTGCCCTGAGCGTTTCGGCGTCACCCGCGTCACCGGGCATGTTGAACACAAGGTCGATCAGGCCCTCCGTGTCGGTCTGATGAACGCCAAGCGTCGGCGGCAGGCCGAGATCGCGCACGAATGTCCCGCGCCCTGCTTCTCCGACAACTTCCCCTCGCCGCTCAAGCTCTTTGTAGATGCGGGTCGCGGTGGCCAGAGCGACATTGCATTGTTCCGCAAAGGCACGATGTGTCGGCAGCTTCGTGCCCGGTGCCAACTTTCCCTCGCGTATCGCGGCGGACAGGGTGTCGGCAAGGCTGAGGTATCTTGGTTTCTTCATAGGCCAACTGTATCTATTACAATATATAAATTGTCATGTATTATTTATCGTGGCATTCCGGCCCCAAGTCAGACTTCGAGGTCCGATCCATGTCAAAACCAATCCCGGCGGCGTTTCTTGCGCTCGGTCTGTTCACCGTCACCTTTGCGGTGAATCTTCAGGCTCCGCTCTATGATACCTATGCAGCGCAAAGCGATGTCGGGGCGACGGCCGTGACGATTGCTTTCGCGGCCTATGTCGGTGGGCTGATTCCAACGCTGTTTTTGCTCGGCGGACTTTCCGACCGAATCGGCCGACGGGTTCCGATTGCGCTCGCTTTGCTCCTGGGTGCCGCAGCGACAACGCTGCTTGTGCAGGCTCCGGGTTGGACCAGTCTTGTCGTCGCACGGTTCCTCCTCGGGATCGGGACCGGCCTCGCGACGACTGCGGGAACAGCCTACATGACAGAAATTCTGGGTGCCGGCCACGCGAAGAACGCGGCTCTTATCGTCACGTCTGCCACGTCGCTCGGCTTTGGTGGTGGGGCATTGGCGACGGGGATCAGTCTGGGGCTTCAGGGGCCGACGCTCGTGCCCGCCAGTTACATCGTCCTGTTTTTCATTGCACCCACCCTTGCCATGATCGCCCTTGCGCTGCCGCGCGTGGATACGCCTCGCCCTGTTTCTCTGCTGCGCTTGCCGGTGTTTCCGGCGGGCACATGGGTGTTCGGCGCGGCAATGGCCCTCGCGTGGTCCACCACCGGTATGACCATTGCGGTCGTGCCGCTGGAGCTTGCCGCGAATGAACTCGGCGGCTGGACCGGGCTGGTCATATTTCTGGCGATCTTCGTCGGGTTTCTCTGTCAGCCGATTGCCCACCGGATGACCAACGACCGGGCTTTGTCTCTCGGCTTCGCCCTGATCCCGCTGGGGTTCCTTGTGCTGCTGGCCGGGGTCTGGCTGAAGCTTTTGATCCTCGTTCTTCTGGGAACCTGCATCACGAGTGCCGCCAGCTACGGATTTACCTACCTCGCCTCGCTCGCCGAAGTCTCGCTGCGCGCTCCGGATGACCGCGCGCGGGCAACGGCGGGTCTGTTCGTCTATGCCTATCTCGGGTTTTCGCTGCCTGTGATTGCCAGCGGGGCATTGGCCGATCTACTCGGTCTCCTGACCGCCATGATGGTTTTTGCGGCCGTCCAACTGGTAGCGACCGCAGTCATCGTGACGGTTTGGAAGCAAAGGTCTTTGTCTTCCTCCGTCGCTGCTGAAGTGGGGTGACGCTTTCGGGGACACATCGCGCAATCCGTATTGGCCTGCAGGGCATTTACGGCCGCAGCCAATGACCACTCGGGCACCGATGCTTCAATGTGAGCCGTCAAACGGCCCAGCCGTTCGTGGGCGTTTCGTTCGGCCTGCGGCATTTCCTGACGGGCGATTTGGTGCGCGGGATGGTCGAAGCTCTGGCGTTGGAGACATCGTAGGTACCGCATCGTCCATGGTTTGGTGCGGTGATAAACCCGGCCGTGGCGCAGCAGAAACGCGGATTTGAGCTGGCGCGGTCCTTCGCGGCGCTTTCCCGGGCACGGACAAGGTCGCGCATTGCTTCACGGGGTTCGTCCGGAACCCAGATCGGCGTCAGTTCTCGGGCGCGAAACAGCCGCGCAAGACGCAGTGCATCCAGGCGGTCGGTCTTGACGCGCTCGCCGCGCGCATTGGGATCAATACGGGCGCGATCGCCGAACACCCGAATCCGAATGCTCGAACCTGCCGATATAGCCCGTACCCTGTCGGGCCGGCCTCGTTAGCAACAGCCACGCGTGACGCACGTTGGGCGCGCCTTCCAAGCAGGTTGTGAACGGACGCAGGTGAATTCTCAAAGTTTCCCCAGCCCGAACCTCGCCCCCGGGCGCCCTTCCCGCAACCGCGACTGCGAGCTCATCTTTCGAGACGTCGATCCCGACCCATGTCACTGATAGCTTGTTTTCCATGCCAATCCCCCATCGCAAATGGCGACATGCGCCGCCCTGCGATCAAGCTAAAGGCAATGCCCGTCGGAGGCGCCGCTCAAAAGACAGGCGGCCTTGCAATGCCCTTGCTACCGTTGCGCCAGGATGCTGACCGAAGGTCCACGGCAGATGTATCCGGGAAGATGAAAGAGAACCGCTTGCAACCTTTGCGGTATCAAGAGGTGAAGCCGTCTATGTGCAGGTATTCGCCAATGGTATTTATTCTCATAAAAACACGACGTAAACATACTGAAAAACCGACCTATGCGTCTCACCAGCGGCGTCAACCGACACACTGGATTCACGGTGTCACACCCGACCGCAATGATTTTTCAGAACCACGCCTAACCACCCGCAATCCCGTCAAAGGTCAACCTGGCCAGTTCCATGCTCCGCCCGCCCGTGTCGCAATAAAACAGCGCGGGTTTGTGCAAATCCGGCCACAGGGCCTGCAATTGCGCGACCTGCGCCGGGCCCGGACCGGTGGACGGGATCGGCAGATAATGCGCCGGGATGTCCGACAGTTCCGCCGCACGCGCGATCGCCTCGAACAGATATTGGGATCCGGATTCCCCATCGGGCCTGTTGCAGATCAGGCTTTTATAGCCCAACGATTTGATCTGGGTGATATCGGCGGGTTTCAACTGATCTGCCACGGCGATCTCGGGGCTCAGTTTTCGGATGTCCATCGCGGTTCCTCCAACGCTAACACATGCTGTTAGAGGAATGTAATATGCGCCCCCGTGATTGTTAAGTCCGAAACCGAAAAACGCCCGCCCGGCGAACTGCCGAACGGGCGTGATTCATGGCGGTGCAAGGGCGGTTAAAAGAACGCCTGCAAGCCGGTCTGGGCACGGCCCAGGATCAGCGCGTGCACGTCATGGGTGCCCTCATAGGTGTTCACGGTTTCCAGGTTCACCATGTGGCGGATCACCTGGAATTCCAGGCTGATGCCGTTGCCACCATGCATGTCCCGCGCCAGGCGCGCGATTTCCAGCGCCTTGCCGCAATTGTTGCGTTTGACGATCGAAACCATTTCCGGCGCGGCCTTGGCCTCGTCCATCAGGCGGCCGACCCGCAGGCTGGCCTGCAATCCCAGGGAAATCTCGGTCTGCATGTCGGCCAGTTTTTTCTGGAACAGCTGCGTCTGCGCCAGCGGCCGGTTGAACTGTTGCCGGTCCAGACCGTATTGCCGGGCAGCGTGCCAGCAGGCTTCGGCAGCGCCCAGGGCACCCCAGCTGATACCATACCGCGCCCGGTTCAGACAGCCAAACGGCCCTTTCAACCCCTGCACATGCGGCAACAGCGCGTCCTCGCCGACCTCGACATTATCCATGACGATTTCGCCGGTGATGCTGGCGCGCAGACTGGCCTTGTTCTCGATCTTGGGGGCGCTCAGCCCCTTGGTTCCCTTGTCCAGCACAAAGCCGCGAATCTTGCCGCCATGGGCATCGGACTTGGCCCAGACGACAAACACATCGGCGATCGGCGCGTTCGAGATCCACATCTTGGAGCCGTTCAGGACATAGCCGTTCTCGGTCTTGGTCGCGCGGGTCTTCATGCCGGCCGGATCGCTGCCGGCATCCGGCTCGGTCAGACCGAAACAGCCGATGAATTCGCCGCTGGCCAGTTTCGGCAGGTATTTGCGGCGTTGTTCCTCGCTGCCATAGGCATAGATCGGGTACATCACCAGCGAGCTTTGCACCGACATCATCGAGCGATAGCCGCTGTCGACGCGCTCGACCTCGCGCGACACCAGGCCATAACTGACATAGCCGGCACCGATGCCGCCATATTCCTCGGGCACGGTCACGCCCAGCAGGCCCATCTCGCCCATTTCACGAAAGATTTCGGGGTCGGTTTCCTCGTTGGCATAGGCCGCGGTGACGCGCGGCTGCAGTTTTTCCTGCGCATAGGCCCGCGCACTGGCCGCAATCATCCGTTCGTCTTCGGTCAGCTGGTCATCCAGGCGCAGCGGATCCGTCCAGTCGAACCCGCCCAGTTCCGGGGCGTCCTTGGCTTTCAGGGTAGGTTTTTCGGCGATGTTCATGACGGGCTCCTGCGCAGGGATGAATTTTCCGGCACTCTAGGTGGATTTGCGATCAAAGAACAACGAGACTTTTGCAACGCTTCATGAGTAAATATCATACATGACAGCACCACGCCGATTCCTGCCCTCGATCCCGTCCCTGCGCGCCCTGGAGGCGCTGGATCGTCTGGGCAGCGCCTCGGCCGTAGCCAGCGAATTGTCCCTGACCCAAAGCGCCGTGAGCCGGCAGTTACAGGCCGTCGAACATCAGATGGGCGTGGCGTTGATCCGGCGTGACGGCAAGCGGCTGACCCTGACACCGGCGGCGCGGAAATACGCCGCTGAAATTCGGCAGGCGCTGAACCAGATCGCGCAGGCGTCGCTGCGGCTGCAGGTGGCACCGCTGGGGGGTACGCTGAACCTGGCGATTTTGCCGACCTTTGGCATGCGCTGGCTGGTGCCGCGGTTGCCGGCGTTCGCCCGCTTGCACCCGGATGTGACCGTGAATATGGGAACCCGGTTGCAGCCATTCAACTTTGCCGCCGAAGCCTTTGATGCAGCTTTGCATTTCGGCAATGCGGACTGGCCGGACACTGACTGTCTGCTGTTGCGCCACGAGCAGCTTCTGCCGGTTTGCGCGCCGGAATTGCTGGGTGATCACCGCCCGGTGCCGCCCGACAAAATCCGTCGCATGCCGCTGTTGCATATCCAGACCCGGCCACAAGCCTGGCGCGACTGGTTCCAGGCGCAGAACGTTCCCGTCACCGAACCGCTGCGCGGCACCATGTATGATCAGTTTTCAACCATCACCCAGGCGGCGCTGCACGGGCTGGGCGTCGCATTAATGCCCGATTACCTGGTCGAACAGGACCTGGCTCTGGGCCGACTCGTGGCCCTGCAGCACCGGCCGACCGAGGCGCAGGGCGCCTATTACCTGGTCTGGCCGCGCGAAAAATCCCAGGACCCGGCTCTGCAAGCATTCCGCGACTGGCTGCAGACTCAGGCGCAGCCCGAAGACCCCCTGCCCCGATAGCTCCGCCCTGCCCGGCCCTCGTGCAATTGGAACCGGCGCACGCGACAGGGTGTGCGTACTAAAGATGCGCACACAGGGTCCGGGCCTCGTGGGCGCGCAGGCTGGGGCCGCGAGACGGGCAAATCCCTCGGGACGGCCCTGCGTCAGCGCCGGAAACAGCGCCCTTAACTCCCGCTGCGGGCCTTGATCCAGAGCGCTCAGGGAATGTTCGGAGAGAAAAAAGCTCTCGGTCAGCGCCCCCGCCGCGCGCACGATCACATGCTGGTCGAACATGATATGGGTGTAGCGGATGCGGTCGCGCGTCTGCAGCGACACGCCCGGCAGGCCGCTCAGATGCTTGGCCGCGACCAGTACTCCGGGCTGCCCGAGCAGCAATTCGGCCTGGGCGCTTTGAATGAACACGCGATGTTGTTGGGACAGAACCGGCCGGCGAACATTCCCAATGCTGCCCGGCGCAAAGACCACGGGCGCAAAGGCGCCGGTGCCCGCGACCTCGGTCGATCCGATCCAGCGCACCGGACACGGGCCGTGACTATGGGTCCAGGCGATCTGACCGGGTTGCAGATCCTCGGCACAAACCGGACCATCGGGGGTGTCGATGGGTGTGCGCGGCCCGAAACAGGGGATGAAATCCTTGTAGCGTGTATCGCCGATATTGTTGCCACCAACCTTGACATAGTTGGTGCCGTCCACCAGCGGCGAATGCGTCAAAAGTCCCCAGATGTCCGATGTGGTGCCGCTCTGCGACAGAACCGTGATGGTGACGGTCGGCCCGGTGGGATTGCCATCCCCGTCCGGCGCCCGCAGATGAATCAGCGATTCCGCTTCGACATGGGTGCCATTGGCGACGATTCCGCCGCCGTCCAGGACGACATGGTTGGCCGTGTCATCGTCGTTGAACCAGTCGGCGTCGTTCGCGTCCTCAACCGAGACAGTCGTGTGCCCCGCGCCGGTATAGGAAAAGACCGTTCCATCCGGCGTCGAGGAATTGTTGATGATCGAATTGCCGACCAGGCCCGCATCGGAAATGGAGCTGACCACCAAACCCGAGGCGTCGGTAATAAAAAAACTGCGGATGATCATGAACCAGCGACCAGATAAACCTTGCGCCGATCGGCCACTGGCCCCGGGGCAACCAAGGAAACCTGCCGACATGCGCGACTATTTTCAGGTTTCAACCTAGGCTGGGGCTACCAATGGGTTTTAAAGAAAATCCGCTAAGTATTTCAAATTAGCACGTATTAAATGCGCCCGATTGCAGAGGGCGGCGATGCGCGGATGTCACCCCAGCGCATAACCGGCCCCGCGCACGGTGCGCACCGGATCGTCGCCGCCATGCTGCATCAGAGCCTTGCGCAGGCGACCGATATGCACATCGACCGTGCGCGTGTCGACATAGATGTCGCGGCCCCAGACCCGGTCCAGCAATTGTTCGCGGCTCCAGACCCTGGCCGGCTTTTCCATGAAATTGCGCAGCAGGCGGAATTCGGTCGGCCCCAGCTTGACGGGTTTTCCCGCGCGCGTGACCCGGTGGGTTTCGCCATCCAGCACGATGTCTTCGAATTCCAGCCGGACCCCCACGGCCGAGGGCCGGCTGCGGCGCAACTGGGCACGCACCCGCGCCATCAGCTCGACCACGGAATAGGGTTTGATCACATAGTCATCGGCGCCGGTCTCAAGGCCGCGCACCTTGTCCACCTCTTCAGAGCGGGCCGACAGCATGATGATCGGGATGGCGCGCGTGGCATGGCGGGTCTTTAGCCGCCGGCAGACCTCGATGCCGCTGAGATTGGGCATCATCCAGTCCAGCACGATCACGTCGGGCGTGTCTTCGTCGACCACCATCAGGGCGTCTTCGCCGTTTTCCGCCTGGCAGACGCGGAAGCCTTCGGCCGCCAGGTTGTAGCTGAGAACTTCGCGTTGCGCCGGTTCGTCTTCGACCACCAAGACGGTGGGTTGATCCGCAGACATGGGATGTCTCCTATAACGAGATCGCCGTGGTGTCGGCCTTTGGGCGGGATTCGTCCGGGCGTTCACCAGTCACCAGATAAATCACCTGTTCGGCAATCGAGGTCACGTGATCGCCCATGCGCTCGACATTCTTGGCGATGAAATGCAAATGCATGCAAGGCGTGATGTTGCGCGCATCCTCCATCATGAAAGTCAGAAACTCTCGGAACAATGCGTTATACATCTGGTCCACCTCGTGGTCGCGCGTGATCACGTCGGCGGCCAGTTCGACATCGCGCTGGATATAGGCGTCCAGCGCATCCTTGAGCATCACCTCGACCTCGCGCGCCATGCGCCGCAACGCCGAGGCGCTGTCATTGACCGGCTGCATCTGCGACAGCACAGAGGTACGCTTGGCCATGTTCTTGGCGTAGTCGCCGATGCGTTCCAGATTGCCACTGATCTTGGTCACCGTCAGGATCAGCCGCAGATCCGAGGCGGCGGGCGCGCGGGTGGCGATCACCTTGGCGGCCTCTTCGTTGATCATCTCTTCCAGCACATCGATCGCCCGATCCTTGCCGCGGACCTGTTCCGCCAACTCTTCGTCGCGGGTTTCCAGCGACCGGGCCGCATCCATGATCGCGGCCTCGACCAGACCGCCCATTTTCATGATCCGCGCCTGGATGGTCTCGAGATCGCGGTCAAAGGCCGAAGCGATATGTGTTTCCTGCATCATCTGTGTCCCTTAACCGATCCGGCCGGTGATATAGCTTTCGGTGCGCCCGTCCTGCGGGTTGGTAAAGATCTGTCCGGTCTCGCCGAACTCGACCAACTGCCCGAGGTGAAAGAACGCGGTGTGCTGGCTGACCCGGGCAGCCTGCTGCATCGAATGGGTGACGATCACCACGGAAAAATTCTGCCGCAGCTCGTCGATCAGTTCCTCGACCTGGGCGGTGGCGATCGGGTCCAGCGCGCTGCAGGGCTCGTCCATCAGCAGAACCTCGGGCTCGGTGGCCACGGCCCGGGCGATGCACAGGCGCTGTTGCTGGCCGCCCGACAGCCCGGTGCCGGGCGCCTGCAGCCGGTCCTTGACTTCGTCCCACAGCGCCCCGCGGCGCAGGGCCCGTTCGACAATCTCGTCCAGTTCGGCGCGGGAATGCGCCATGCCGTGGATCTTTGGCCCATAGGCGACATTGTCATAGATCGATTTCGGGAAGGGGTTGGGTTTCTGAAACACCATTCCGACCTTGGCCCGCAGCTGCACCGGATCGACGCGCTTGTCATAGATGTCCTCGTCATCCAGCCGGATCGCGCCGGTGACGCGGCAGATGTCGATCGTGTCGTTCATCCGGTTCAGACAGCGCAGAAAGGTTGATTTTCCACAACCTGACGGCCCGATGAACGCGGTCACCGTGTTGCGGGCGATATCCACGTTCACATCCTGAATGGCACGGCTGTCGCCATAATAGACATTCACGTTGCGGGCGGTGATCTTGGCTGTTTCGGTGCTGACGGCACCGGCGAGCAGGGACATATCGTTCATAGCCAAATTCCTTACCAACGGCGTTCAAAGCGGCGGCGCAGCATTACTGCGACGGTGTTCATGGCGACCAGAAAGATCAACAGGATGATGATGCCCCCCCAGGCCCTTTCATAAAAGGCCGGATCGGCGCGTTTTGCCCATTCATAGATCTGCGCGGGCATGGCCGAGTTCGGGTCCAACAGGCCGGCGGCCAGACTGTCCGGTGCGTTCGAGGCGACAAAACCGACCATGCCGATCAAGAGCAGCGGCGCGGTTTCGCCCAGGGCCTGCGCCAAGCCGATGATGGTGCCGGTCAGGATACCCGGCGCCGCCAGCGGCAGGACATGATGAAACACCGATTGCATTTTCGAGGCGCCAACCCCCAGCGCCGCATCGCGGATCGAGGGCGGCACGGCCTTGAGTGCCGCGCGGGTCGAGATGATGATGGTCGGCAGGGTCATCAGGGTCAGCACCATGCCGCCCACCAGCGGGGCCGACATCGGCAGGTGCAGAACGTTGATGAACACCGCCAGACCCAGGATGCCGAACACGATGGAGGGCACCGCCGCCAGATTGGCGATGTTGACCTCGATCACGTCGGTCAGCCAGTTTTTCGGCGCGAATTCCTCGAGATAGATGCTGGCGGCGACACCGATCGGCAGGGCCAGCACCAGCACCACCAGCATCATGAACAGCGAGCCCAGCATCGACACCCCGATGCCCGCCGCTTCGGGGCGCTGATCCGAGGCGTCCGCGCCAAAGATAAAGGCCGGATTAAAGGTCTTTTTCAACACCCCCAGGGCAAGCAATTCGTCGGCAAAATCCAGTTGTTCGGCGGTGATCTTCTTGTCGTTGGCAATACTGGCGCGCGTGACCCGGCCCTTGAGATAGCCGTCGATCCGGCTGTTGGCGAGAAAGGTGAACTCGATCGTGTCGCCGATCCGGTCGGGATTGGCCAGCACGGAATTGCGCAGTTGCGCCGCCGCATCCTTGGACAGGATGGCGCCCATTTTCTTGGCGCTCAGCCCGGTGTCCAGTCCGGCCTGGGATGCCATGTTTTCAAAGGCGGCATTGATCAGCGGCGCATAGCCAAAGGTCGACACCTTCTTGATCTTGTCCAGATCACGGGTGCCGCTCTTGTCCAGCTTGGATTCCAGCAACTCGACCCTGAGCGTGACAAAGCTCTGCTGAAAGGCGCCGACGCCATTGACCAGGATCGTGGTCACCAGGGTGATCAGCATCACCAGGCCGATGGCAATCGCCGTCAGGCCATAGAACCGAAAGCGTTTCTCGGCGGCGTTGCGCCGGTCGGTGCGCGCATCGCGGGCAAACAGCGACCCGGCGCGCGGCGTGGATTGGCTGGTATCGGTCATTCATACTGCTCCCGATAGGTGCGCACGATATACAGCGCCAGAACATTCAGGCCCAGCGTCAGCACGAACAGCGTCAGACCCAGGGCAAAGGCGACCAGCGTCTCGGGGCTGGCGAAATCGGTGTCGCCCGTCAACTGGCTGACGATGCGGGTGGTGATGGTGGTCATCGATTCCAACGGGTTCAACGAGAACTTGGCGATCGCCCCCGCCCCCATCACCACGATCATGGTTTCGCCGATGGCCCGGCTGGCGGCCAGAAGAACCGCCCCGACAATCCCCGGCAGGGCGGCGGGCAGAACCACCTGGCGCACGGTTTCGGACTGGGTTGCGCCCAGGCCGAACGAGCCGTCGCGCAGCGACTGCGGCACCGCGTTGATGATGTCGTCGCTCAGCGAGGATACAAAGGGAACCAGCATGATCCCCATCACCACGCCCGCAGTCAGAACCGAGGTGGCACCGGCCATCCAATCGACGCCCAGCAGACCGTCCTCGCCGCGGCCAAAGACATTGACCAGCATCGGCCCCACCGTCAGCAGCGCGAACAGGCCATAAACGATGGTCGGAATACCGGCGAGGATCTCCAGCAGCGGTTTGGCTACGGCGCGCATCGCCTTGCTGGCATATTCCGACAGGTAGATGGCGGCAAAAAGGCCGACCGGTACCGCCACCGCCAGCGCGATGAGCGAGACATAGAGCGTGCCCCACAGCAGCGGCAGGAAGGACAATTCGCTGTCGCCGCGAAAATTCGGCGCCCAGGTCGCGCCAAAGAAGAAATCGGTCCAGGAATGCAGGCCAAAGAAGTTGCGGGTTTCAAACAGCATCGACAGCACGATGCCCAACGTGGTCAGGATCGCGATCGAGGCGGCCAGGATCAGCAGCGCCAGAATGCCCCGTTCGACGGTGTTGCGGGCGCGAAACCCCTTGTGGGTGCGCTTCAGCGCCAAGCCCAGCCCGGCCAGCGCCACCGCCAGAACCGCGCCCCACATCCAGCGCCCGGCAGCGCTGTCCAGTTTCCGGTATTGCTGGGCGGCGGCCAGCACACGGGGTTCGATGTCGTTGCCGATGGCAATGCCCACCTGCCCCATCAGCGCCCGCAGGTCGGTCGAGTCGCCGTTCAGCCGGTCTGCGGCCTCGGCGCTGATCAACTGCGTCTGAACCGCCTTGTCCAACCCGTGGGCGGCGCGGCGGATATCGCTCATCACCAGATCGCGGCTGGACCCGTCTGGGATCAGGTCGGCGGGAACATGTCCGGAGATGCGGGACTCGATCAGCATCGGTTGAACGAACAGCCACAACGCCAGCAGCACCAGCGCCGGCATCAGGCCCGACAGGGCGGCATTCCAGCCATAAAAGGCCGGCAGGGAATGCAGCTTGCGCGGATCCCCGTCCGCCGAGCGCAGAGCCCGGGAACGACCGGCGACATAGCCCAGTCCGGCCAGCGCGAATAGAATGAGGATGAGCCAGGTCAGGGGCATGAACCGTCCGCCGATATTCAGGTCGTTTCGGAAATGGCCGGCCGAGGCAAAAGACCCTGCCCCGGCCGGGTTGCGATCACGAGTTGCCGCCCAGAGTGGCCTCTTCGGCAACCGCGTTCTGGGTCTCGCCCAGTTTGGGGTCGGCAACCAGCCCGTACTCGGCCAGCGGGCCGTCGGGGCCGGCAATCTCGTCGGCGACGAAGAACTCGGCATAGTCCTTGAGGCCGGGGATCACGCCGATATGCGCCTTCTTGACGTAAAAGAACAGCGGGCGCGACACCGGGTATTCGCCAGTGGCGATGCTTTCGGTGCTCGGCACGATGCCGGACATGGTGGCCACTTGCAGCTTGTCAGTGTTGTTCTCGTAGAATGCCAGACCAAAGACGCCAATACCGTCCTTGTTGCTGTCGATACGGGCCAGGGTTTCGGTGTAATCGCCGTCAATATCGACCGAACGGCCATCGGTGCGCAGCTCGATACAGGCCTTTTCAGCAGCCTTCTTGCGCGCCTTTTCGGTGTCACCTTCGGCGACGGCCAGATAGGCCTCGAAATCGCCGGTGGCTTCGCAGCCGGCCAGAATCACCTTGTCCTCAAAGACTTCGCGGGTGCCGTGCTTGGTGCCCGGCACAAAGGCCTGGATCGGCTGTGCCGGCAGGGCCGGATCGACCTCGTTCCACATGGTATAGGGGTTGTCGACCAGTTGACCATCGACCTGGACCTGGCGCGAGATCGCCTTGTACCACTGGGTCGGGGTGAACTCAAAGGCATTGCCGCCGATGTCGCTGGCAAAGACGATGCCGTCATAGCCGATGCGGACCTCGATGATGTCGGTCACGCCATTGGCCGCGCAGGCGGCGACTTCCTTGTCGCGGATGCGGCGGCTGGCATTGGCGATGTCCACGGTGTTCTCGCCCAGACCTTCGCAGAACCGTTTCAGGCCGGCCGACGAGCCACCGGATTCCACCACCGGCGTCGGAAAGTCGAAATTCTCGCCAAAGGCTTCGGCGACGATCGACGCATAGGGCAGCACGGTCGAGGAACCGGCGATCTGCACCTGATCACGGGCGGCGGCAGCGGTTGCACAAACGGACGCAACGGCCAGAGCGGACGCGGTCACTTTGAAAACGGACATGAATGTCTCCTGATCAACTTAATTCACACGATCACCCGGTTGGTGATGCTGCGCCCCGTCTAAGCAGACCGCATATGGATTCTGTGACAGTCATGTAACGGCTTTATGACAGAGCAGACTTTCGGTGCCGGCGGGGGCCTTTTGGGCAGCTATTTCGGCAACAGAACCGAAAATGTCGCACCCTGGCCCGGCTGGCTGTCGACCTTGAGTCGGCCGCGATGCCGGTTGACGATATGTTTGGCGATGGCAAGGCCCAGCCCGGTGCCGCCCAGTTGCCGGCTGCGGTGGCTGTCGGCGCGGTAGAATCGTTCGGTCAGGCGCGGCAGATGCACCGGGTCGATGCCGGGGCCGCGATCAATCACCTGCACCCGCACCGCCGGGCCGCGCAACGCCGGTTCTCGGTCGATCTCGTGCAGCGCAACCGTGACCTGTCCGCCCGAGCCGCCGTATTTGATGGCGTTCTCGATCAGGTTGGTAAAGACCTGCCGCAACTGATCGGCATCACCGACGATCTGCACCGGCACCGGTGGCGCGGTCATGTCCAGCACGACCTTGCTGCTTTCGGCCAGCGGGTCCAGCGAATTCAGGGTCGAGCGCAGCAGCGCCGTCAGGTCGATCCGGCCGGTCGGGCGAACCCGTTCCTCGGCCTCGACCCGGCTCAGCGACAAGAGATCGCCCACCAGCCGGTTCATCCGGCTGGCCTCGCCCTCCATGATGTTCAGGAACCGGTCGCGGGCCTGCTCGTCGTCGCGCGCCGCCCCGCGCAGGGTTTCGATGAACCCGATCAGGGCGGTCAGGGGCGTGCGCAGTTCGTGGCTGACATTGGCGACAAAATCCCGGCGCATCTGCCCGGCCTGTTCCACATCCGCACGGTCCTGAAAACACACCATGACAGCCGAAGGCGTTTTCGGAGCCAATGCGGTCAAGTGCCGACAGGTGACATCCATCGGCGCCTGTTGTGTGCCGCTGCCGACGCCATATCGCGCCTTCTGTTCCTGACGCTCGGCAAAGGCCGCCTCGATCGCTGCAATCACCTGCGGTTGGCGCAGCACGTTGGCCAGATGCCGTCCGACGATCTCCTGCCCCAGCAACGCGTCCGCCTCGGGATTGGCTGCAACGATCCATTCGGTCGCATCGACGATCAGCGTCGGCACCGGCGTCGCGGCAAGCAGAGAATCGACAAACGCGTTGTCCATGCGCCGATCAGCCCGTGACCGACGTCGCCGCCGCCACGGCATCGGTCAGGATTCGCATTAGCGCCTCGGGCTCTTCCAGTCCGACCGAGATGCGAAAGAACCCCTCGCTCAGGCCCAGGGCCGCGCGGTTCTGCGGTGTCAGTCCCCGATGCGAGGACGAGGCGGGGTGACTGAGCGTGGTGCCCACATCGCCCAGGGTCGGGGCGAAACTCAGCCCCTCGGCCGCGCGGGCAAAGGCATTGGCGGCGGCGCGCCCCCCGGTCAGTTCGAAACTGACCATGTTGCAGCCCTGATCCCCCAGCAGGGCACGGGCCCGGGCATGGTCGGGATGATCCGTGCGCTGCGGATAGATGACCCGCGTCACCCCTGGCAGCGTCGCCAGATGGTCGGCCAGTCGGGCAGCGGTGGCCTGCGCCCGGTCAAAGCGCAGATCAAAGGACAGCAGGCCGCGTTCGGCCAGCCAGCAGTCGAACGGGCTGGGGGACAGGCCGGTCGATATGGAAAAGACGCGCAGGCGTTCGGCCAGATCGGGATCGCGCGCCGCCACATAGCCCAGCATCACGTCGGAATGGCCGGCCAGCAGCTTGGTGATCGAATGCAGCACGATATCCGCACCATGGGCAAATGGCTGAAACCCGCGCGGCGTGGTAAAGGTGTTGTCCACGGCCAGCAGAATTCCGGCCTCGCGGCACAGCGCCGCCAGTCCGTCGATATCCGCCACCCGCAGGGTCGGGTTCGACACGGCCTCGATCAGCAAAAGGCGGGTCTGCGGACGGATCAGCGCGCGGATGGCCTCGACATCGCAGGGATCGCCCAGTGATGTCGCAATCCCCAGACGCGGCAGGTCGTCCGTCATCAGCCGCAGCGACCGGCCATAGAGCTGGTTGCCGCCGATCACGTGGTCGCCGGCCTGCAACAGGCCCAGCAGCGTCGCCGTCACTGCCGCCATGCCCGACCCGGTCACGATGCCGCCGCGAACCCCCTCCATCGCGTCCAATCGCGCTGCGACCACATCGGCATTGGGATGTCCCTCGCGGGAATAGGTATAGCCCTGGACCCTGCCTTCGTATTGCGCATCCAGCGCATCGGGCGTGTCACTGGCATAGGCGACCGAAGGCGACAGCGGCGTCACCACCGGCCGGCTGGCACTGGCGGGTAACGGCAGCGGACGGATCAACGATCCCCTGGCATTGGTATTCATTTCACTACCGTCAATTGCTCGCGGAACAGGCGCATGTTGTCCCGGTAATGCGCGGCGCTGGCGGCAAGCCCGGCAATCGCCTGATCGTCCAGTTGACGCACGACCTTGCCTGGCGCGCCCATGACCAGACTGCCATCGGGTATCTCCTTGCCCTCGGTGATCAATGCGCCGGCCCCGATCAGGCAGTTCTTTCCGATCCGGGCGCCATTCAGCACCGTCGCCCCCATGCCGATCAGAGAGTTGTCGCCGATACTGCAGCCGTGCAGCATGACCTTGTGCCCGATCGTGCAGTCGCGACCGATCGTCAGCGGATAGCCCGCATCCACATGCATTACGCAGTTTTCCTGCACGTTGCTGCCGGCCCCGACTCGAATTTCCTCGTGATCGGCACGGATCGTGGTGCCGAACCAGACCGAAGCGCCCTCTTCCAGCACCACAAGACCGACAAGATTGGCATCCGGCGCCACCCAGGTATCGGCGTGCAGATCGGGGGTTTTTCCGTTCAGAGCATACAGAGTCATGACTTTTCCTCGAATTCGGCCTGCAAGGCGCGCACATGCCCGGTCAGGCCGGGTTGCTGGCTGCGGCGCAGGCGGGTTGCGGTTACGATGGTTTTCAGCCGCTCTTCGGTGGCGTCCAGATCGTCGTTGACCAGAACGAAATCATAGCCGTCCCAGTGGCTGATCTCGTCCCAGCTTTTCTGCATCCGCCGGGCGATGGTGTCAGCATCGTCCTGGCCGCGGCCTTCCAGACGCCGGCGCAATTCGGTGATCGAGGGCGGCAACAGAAAGATCGACAGCGTATGCGGTCCCAGCGCCGAGTTGCGGATCTGCTGCGCCCCCTGCCAGTCGATGTCAAACAGCACGTCCTTGCCGGCGTCGATCGCCTGCTGTACGGGGCCGCGGGGCGAGCCGTAGAAATTGCCAAAGACATGCGCATGTTCGAGCATCTCGCCGGCCGCCACCTGCGCCTTGAACTCAACCTCCGAGGTAAAGACATAATCCACGCCATCCGCTTCTCCGGGACGCGGCGCGCGGGTGGTGGTACTGACCGAGAACAGGATCGAGGGGTCCCAGTCGCGCAACCGTCTTGCCAGGGTGGACTTGCCCGCACCCGAGGGCGAGGACAGGATGATCAACAGGCCGCGTCTGTCCGGCATGTATGCCTCCGTTCTAATCATTCAATGTTCTGGATCTGCTCGCGCATCTGGTCGATCACCGCTTTCATCTCCAGCCCGGCCGCGGTCAGCTCGGTGGATTGTGATTTCGAGCACAGGGTGTTGGCCTCGCGATTGAATTCCTGCATCAGGAAATCCAGCTTGCGCCCCACGGCGCCGCCCTGCGCCAGCAGATCGCGGGCAGCGCCCACATGCGCGCCCAGACGGTCGATCTCTTCGGTGACATCGGCCTTGACGGCCATCATCGCCAGTTCCTGCGCCACCCGCTGGGGATCGGCGCCTTCGGCATTGTCCAGGACCCGAGCCAGGTTTGTCCTGAGGGTTTCGGTCATCATGTCCTTGCGCGCCTCGGCCAGCCTGGCCGCGTCGACCGTCAATTCCGCGATCCGGGTCAGTTGGCCCGACAGCATTTCGGCCAGAGCCGCTCCTTCGGTGCGGCGCATGTCCAGAAATGCCGCGACCAGCGGTGCGAATTCCTGTTTCAGGCAGGCGACGACCGGAGCGATGTCGTCCTCGGCGGTGCCGGCTTCCAGAACGCCGCGCAAACCCAAGAGATCGCTGGCCCGCGACGGCGCCAGGGTCAGTCCGCGCCGGGCCGCCGCGGCATCGACCTGGGCCAGCGCATCCAAGACCGAATTCAGCGTGGCCTGGTTCAATACCTGGCTTCCGGCTTCTTCGGCCCGGGTCACGCGCAACGCAAGAGTCACGTGACCGCGGGCCACGGTCTTGGCCAGTTCGGCGCGCAGGACCGTTTCCAGTCCGGTCAGCCAGTCGGGAATTCGCAGGCGCAGGTCCAGCCCCTTGCCATTGACGCTGCGCAGTTCCCATGCCCAGGAATAGGCCCCGCTCTCGCCCGTGGCCGCCGCGAATGCCGTCATCGAATTGATCATCCCTCGTCCCGCCTGACCCGCATATCGATCCCTATATGGGATTGGCTCCTGCCTGGCTGCACCTAAAGCCATTGCCGGATGCAGGGCAACCCCGGGGCTGCCGTGGCGGGCGC
This sequence comes from Sedimentitalea sediminis, assembly GCF_042687825.1. Lineage (NCBI taxonomy): Bacteria > Pseudomonadati > Pseudomonadota > Alphaproteobacteria > Rhodobacterales > Paracoccaceae > Sedimentitalea > Sedimentitalea sediminis. The sequence goes on from NZ_JBHUQE010000012.1 coordinate 44,220, forward strand.
GGGACCCTTCGAAAAATTAACCATTTGACAAGATTGCACCCCAATTCAGTTAAAAATGTGTCATATTAACCTTTAGGTAACCATTCTGAAGCAAGCCCTAATATATCGGTTCGACCATTTTGGCAGGTCTCATTCGAATAGCGGCGGGCATTGATTTGAGAGACATCGACATGTTCAGCATCTTTCGACCACCTGCATCCGGCAAGGTTGTGGCGATGAACCGGTTTCGCAATGGCGCCAGCCTTTCGCCGATCCGGCAGGCCGAAGCCTATTGGACAGCATTGCGAAACGGCGCCGACATTCCGTTTCGCTCGCAGATCGACCCGCGCGGACTGGAACAGATTCTGGAATATGCCTTTATCCTGGAACGTATCGCGCCGGGGATCGCCCGGTTCCGGCTGGCCGGTCAGCATCTGAGCCGCCTGGCCGGAATGGAGGTGCGGGGCATGCCGCTGACTTCCTTCTTTTCACCGGTCTCGCGCGATCAGGTCAGTGCAACGCTTGAACATGTGTTCGACACCCCTGCCGTTGCGGAACTGACGCTGACCGGCGAACGGCAAAGCCTGCGGGGCGCCTGTGACGCGCGGATGATCCTTTTGCCCCTGAAAAGCGACATGGGCGATTGCAGCCGCATTCTGGGGATAATGGTCGCAGATGGCGATTTTGGCCGGCAACCGCGCCGTTTCGAGGTAACCGGCACCGATCTGCGCGATCTGTCGGTGGTCTCGTCGACCCGCGTCAACACCGTCGAAGCGGTGCAGGGGTTCGCCGAGGCCCAGACCGTCCTGGAAGGACCGGTTCCGTATCTCCGGCTGGTCAAGACCGACGAATAGAGCACCAGCCCCGGACCGGCCAAAAACCGGGCCATCCAGAACCGGATCCGCGGATTGGGCCGCGGGTCGCGACCCATGGGGAGGGGCCGGTATCAGCCGGCCCCGGTCGTTTCCGGTGTAAGCCCGGCGAACCGCCGGATTAGCCGGCCGCGCGGGCCAGCCGCGAGTCGCGCAGGTTCGACAATTCCTCCGCCACCAGAAAAGCCAGTTCCAGCGACTGGCTGGCGTTCAGGCGTGGGTCGCAGGCGGTATGATACCGATCCGACAGATCCTCTTCGCTGACCGCCTGCACGCCGCCGGTGCATTCGGTCACGTCCTGGCCGGTCATCTCGAAATGCACGCCGCCGGGCACCGTGCCTTCGCTGGCATGAATGGCAAAGAATTCGCGCACCTCACGCAGAACCGAGTCAAAGGGCCGCGTCTTGTAGCCGGTCGAGGACTTGACGGTGTTGCCATGCATCGGATCGCAGACCCAGACCACCTCGGCGCCCTCTTCGCGCACGGTCTGGATCAGCCGCGGCAGGTTCTCGGCGACCTTGCCCGCCCCAAACCGCGCGATCAGCGTCAGCCGGCCGGGCTCGTTCTTGGGGTTCAGCCTGGCCATCAGCAGCTTGAGATCCTCGCTGGTCATCGAGGGGCCGCATTTCAGGCCGATCGGGTTGATGACCCCCCGGGCAAACTCGACATGTGCGCCGTCCGGCTGACGCGTGCGATCACCGATCCAGATCAGGTGGCCGGATCCGGCCAGCCAGTTGCCCGAGGTCGAATCCCGGCGCGTCAGCGCCTCTTCGTATTCCAGCAGCAGGCTTTCATGGCTGGTGTAGAATTCCACCGATTGCAGCGTATGCGCCGTATCCTGATTGACCCCGGCCGCCTGCATGAAATCCAACGTATCGCTGATCCGGTTGGCCACCTCGCGATAGCGTTCCGCCTTTTCGCTTTCGGTGAATCCCAGGGTCCAGGAATGCACCTGATGCACATCGGCGTAACCGCCGGTGGAAAAGGCCCGCAGCAGGTTCAGCGTGGCCGCCGCCTGGGTATAGGCCTGCAGCATCTTGTTCGGATCGGGAATGCGCGCCTCGGGCGTGAAATCCAGCTCGTTGATGATGTCGCCGCGATAGCTGGGCAGTTCGACCCCGCCGATCGTCTCGGTCGGTGCGCTGCGCGGTTTGGCAAATTGGCCGGCCATGCGCCCGACCTTGATCACCGGCACCTTGGCGCCATGGGTCAGAACCATGGCCATCTGCAACATCACCTTGAACGTGTCGCGGATGCTGTCGGCACTGAACTGCTCGAAGCTTTCGGCACAATCCCCGCCCTGCAGCAGAAACGCCTCGCCGCGGCCGGCCTTGCCCAAAAGCGATTTCAGGCGGCGTGCCTCGCCGGCAAAGACCAGCGGCGGGTATTTCGACAGCTGCGCCTCGACGGCGTTCAGGGCCGCCGGGTCGGTATAGTCGGGCATCTGAACCCGAGGCTTGTTGCGCCAGTCGGTTTTTTGCCACTCACTCATCGCTCTGATCTCCGTTTCGCATCTCAGGCTGCATCTATACAAAAGCCGGGTGCGGGTTGCCATAACCGATTTGCGACCCTTGACGCCGCAGACCAGCTTTGACCACACTCACGAATACGCATTTCGGTCCGATCTATAGGATTCTATAGGATTCCGTGACCCAAGGGAAATTCGCACAATGAAAGAACAACACAAAGTTGTCGATCTCGGACCGAATGTGACCAGGCCCCGCCGCTTTGTCTTTGTTCTGCTGGACGGGTTTTCCATGCTCAGCTTTGCCTCGGCGCTGGAATGCCTGCGCATCGCCAACCGCATGGCGGCACGCACGCTCTATGACTGGCGGCTGATCGGCGAGGATGGCGACACCATGTCCTGTTCGGCGGGCACCTCGTTTCAGCTGGACGGCGACCTGGCGGATTTGAACCGCGACGACACGGTGCTGATCTGTGGCGGGCTGGATGTTCAGGCCGCGACCAGCAAGCGTCTGCTGGGCTGGATCCGCCGTGAATCCCGCAAGGGCATCCTGATCGGCGGCCTGTGCACCGCCGCCTATACAATGGCCAGGGCCGGATTGCTGGATCACAAAAAGGCGACGATCCACTGGGAAAACGCCGACAGTTTTTCCGAAGAATTCGAGGATGTGCAGCTGACGAAATCGGTCTTCGTGATCGACGGTAGCCGGATGACCACGGCGGGCGGCACCTCGTCGATCGACCTGATGCTCAAGCTGATCGCCGACGAGCATGGCGAGGAACTGGCCAACGCGGTGGCCGACCAGCTGATCTATTCCTCGATCCGCACCGATCAGGACACCCAGCGCCTGTCGGTGCCCACCCGCATCGGCGTACGGCACCCCAAGCTGAGCCAGGTGATCCAGATCATGGAGGCCAATATCGAGGAACCGATCAGCCCGTCGATCCTGGCCCGCGACGTGGGCATGTCCACGCGACAGCTGGAACGCCTGTTCCGCCGCTATCTCAATCGCAGCCCGAAACGGTATTACATGGAACTGCGCCTGCAAAAGGCCCGCAACCTGCTGATGCAGACCGACATGAGCGTCATCAACGTGGCCCTGGCCTGCGGCTTTGCCAGCCCGTCGCATTTCTCGAAATGCTATCGCGCCCATTACGACACGACACCCTATCGCGAACGCGGCAGCCATGCCGGGCGCCTGTCGATCTGACCGGTCAGAACTCCGCAACACCTGCCCGGAAATGCGCCAAATGCCACCCCGGCCGCATCCGTGCGCCGGGATTTGCCGACACCACTTTTCTTTTTGTCCCGCCTTGCCTAGGGTCGGGGTCGAACAAAATGTTCCAACACGGGAGAAACCAAATGAAAAAGCTGCTTTTGGCGACGGCCGCAACGGCGCTGATGGCGGGGACCGCGTTTGCCGGCGGGCACGCAAAAGAGGTCAAGCTGGGCATTCTGTTCGGCTTTACCGGCCCCATTGAATCTCTGGCTCCGGCGATGGCCGCCGGTGCCGAACTGGCCATCAAAGAGGTCAATGACAGCGGCGCGCTGCTGGACGCCGCCACGGTCACGCCGCTGCGGGCCGACACCGGCTGTATCGACAACGGTCTGGCCACGTCCAACGCCGAACGCCTGATTGCCGAGGGCATCAACGGTCTGGTCGGCGGCGACTGTTCCGGCGTCACCGGGGCGATCCTGCAAAACGTCGCCATTCCCAACGGCATGGTGATGATCTCGCCCTCGGCAACATCGCCGGGCCTGTCCAGCGTCGAGGATAACGGCCTGTTCTTCCGTACCGCGCCGTCGGATGCGCGCGAAGGCGAGGTGATGGCCGAAATTCTGGCCGAGCGTGGTATCAAGTCGATCGCGCTGACCTATACCAACAACGATTTCGGCAAGGGGCTGGCCGATTCGATCAAGACCGCTTTTGAGGCCGGTGGCGGACAGGTGACCATCACCGCCGCGCACGAGGACGGCAAGGCCGACTATTCGGCCGAAGTCGGCGCACTGGCCGCGGCGGGCGGCGAGTTGCTGGTTGTGGCCGGGTATCTGGATCAGGGCGGCCTGGGCATCATCAAGGCGGCGCTGGATTCCGGCGCCTTCGAGACATTCGGCCTGCCCGGCGGCATGATCGGCGACAGCCTGCCGCAGAATGTCGGCCCGGATCTGGACGGCTCGTTCGGTCAGATCGCCGGCACCGGCGGCGAAGGCATTGAGAAGATGACTGCCATGGCCGGCGACGCCTTTGACGCCACATCGCCCTTCTCGCCGGAAAGCTATGACGCGGCGGCGCTGTTCCTGCTGGCCATGCAGGCGGCGAATTCCACCGATCCGGCGGCCTATGGCCCCAAGATCATGGAAGTCGCCAACGCACCTGGCGAAAAGATCTATCCCGGTGAACTGGCCAAGGCGCTGGAAATCCTCAAAAGCGGCGGCGACGTCGATTATGTCGGTGCCTCGGCGGTCGAACTGATCGGCCCGGGTGAAAGCGCCGGCAGCTATCGCGAGATCGAGGTCAAGGACGGCCAGAACACCACCGTCAAGTTCCGCTGACCGCGCCCTGAAGACCAAAAAACCAGACAGCCCGCGGCCCCCCTGCCGCGGGCTTTTTCTATGGAATCGCCTTGCGGATCAACGCCCTTTGAACAGGCCCCCCAGAATGCCGCGCACGATGCGGCGCCCGGTGGTGCCGGTCAGTTCCTTCATCACGTTCCTGGTCAGCGCCTGGGCAAAACTGTCGCCGGATTTGCGCGGCGGGCGTGCGGTCGACCGGCCGACCCGGTTGCCGGAGTAGCGGCGGCCGGCATTGTATTCGCGGAACATCGGCTCCATCTGCTCGGCCTTTTCCTCGGCCTCGGCCGCTTTTTCGGCGGCCTCGGCGGCACGCAGCGCCAGGATTTCATAGGCCGATTTGCGGTCCAGCGCCTGATCGTATTTTCCCGCCATGTCGGACGCCGCCAGCACGGCCTGGCGCTGGGCATCGGTGATCGGCCCCAGCTGTGACGAGGGCGGGCGGATCAGGGTGCGCTCGACCACGCCGGGCACACCCTTTTTCATCAGCATGCTGGTCACCGCCTCGCCGACACCGACATCGCGGATCGCGTCCTGGGTCGAGAACCGCGGGTTCTCGCGATAGGTCTCGGCCGCCAGTTTCAGGTTCTTGCGATCCCGCGCGGTAAAGGCGCGCAGGGCGTGCTGAACCCGGTTGCCAAGCTGGCCCAGAATGTCCTCGGGTATGTCGGCCGGATTCTGGGTGATGAAATACACCCCCACCCCTTTCGAGCGGATCAGCCGGGCGACCTGCTCGATCTTGTCCACCAGCACCTTCGGGGCATCGTCAAACAGCAGATGCGCCTCGTCGAAGAAGAATACCAGCCGGGGCTTGTCCGGATCCCCGACCTCGGGCAGTTCCTCGAAAAGCTCGCTGAGCAGCCACAGCAGAAACGTCGCATACAGCCCGGGCGCGCTCATCAACCTGTCGGCGGCAAGGATGTTGATGCCGCCCCGCCCATGCGCATCGCAGCGCATGATGTCCGCCAGGTCCAGCGCCGGTTCGCCGAACAGCCGCGCGCCGCCCTGGTTTTCCAGCACCAGCAGTCGCCGCTGGATCGCCCCGATCGAGGCGGTCGACACATTGCCATAGCGCAGGGACAACCTGTCGCGGTTCTGGCCGATCCAGACCAGCAATGCCTGCAGGTCCTTGAGGTCCAGCAATGGCAACCCCTCTTCGTCGGCCAGACGGAAGGCGATGTTCAGGATACCCTCCTGCGCTTCGGTCAGCTCCAGCAGCCGCGCCAGCAGCAGCGGCCCCATCTCGGCAACCGTGGTGCGCACCGGGTGACCGGACTGGCCGAACAGATCCCAGAACGTGACCGGGTAGGCGCGATAGGCATAGTCGGCAAAGCCGATCCGCGCAGCCCTTTCCCGAAAGGCTGGGTCCAGTTTGTGTGCCGAACTGCCGGCCCGGGCCAGCCCTGACAGGTCGCCCTTGACGTCCGACAGGAACACCGGAACGCCGGCATCGCTGAAGCCTTCGGCCAAGATCTGCAGGGTCACGGTCTTGCCGGTGCCGGTGGCACCGGCGATCAGCCCGTGACGGTTGGCATATTTCAATGCCAGCTCCTGTTTCTCGCCATAATCGGGACCACCGCCGCCAATGAAAACTTTGCTGCCCATGTCCGTTTACCTCTTGTTCCTGCCCGTACCGCGCCGACCATACAAACTTAACCTTTGCCTGCCATAGTCCTTTCTGCCCGCTGCAACGGCCCGTTCGGGTTTGCGGGCACTTCCTCCCTGTTAGACTGGCCGTGCCTTCGGGTACGGCCCCTTTTTTTTGACCCCGCGCAAAACTGGCAAACGCTCGGAAAATGCTTCTTTTTTTCGGTTTCCTGTTGACCGCTGCCCGCCCCTTTCGTAACCTCGCCGCAATAACTAAGTCGGCCAGTCCGACGGGGAGAAAGTATTCGGAAAGGGGGCTGTTCAGTCCCCTTTTTTCGTATTCTCGCGCGATCAAAGCGTTAATCCCGAGCGGGCGAAAAACGGTTCGGACGGCGCCGGCATTCGGCAATAAGCGCCTGACAGCGTCCCGCCGGCGTGATAGAGCAGCCACCAGGCAGACCCCACAGGAAACGAGACAGTCGCATGTTCAAACATCTTCCCTCACTGGCAGCGCTGAGCCTTGTCGCGCTGACCGTACAGGCCCAGGCCGAGGACAAACCCGCCGCCACGCCAGAGACCGAGGCACAGGCCGCCGAGACCGCCGAAAAGCCGGCGCTGGATCTGGGCCAGCCGGTTGATCAGGGCCCCAAGCTGGGCGAGCGCTATTCCAAGGAAAAGCACGGCGACTGGGATCTCGCCTGCATCAAGACCGAAGCCGAAACCGACCCGTGCTCGCTGTTGCAAATCCTCACGGACGACACCGGCAATCCGGTGGCCGAGGTATCGCTGTTCCGGATCGAGAACGGCAGCCAGGCCGCAGCCGGGGCCACGGTGCTGGTGCCGCTGGAAACCCTGTTGCCCGCGCAGCTGACCATCGCCGTGGATGACAACCCGGGCAAGCGCTATCAGTATTCGTTCTGCAGCCCCATCGGTTGTGCCGCGCAGATCGGCCTGACCAAAGAGGACGTCGAAGCCTTTAAGAAGGGTGGCAAGGCCACCGTGTCGCTGGTGCCAGCACCGGCGCCGGATCAGGTCGTCAAGCTGACACTGTCGCTGAGCGGCTTTACCGCCGGATTCGCGGCGGTCGATGTCCTGACCGAATAGGTCACGCAAAATCGCTACCGCCGCGCGCCGGACCCCTGGGTCCGGCGTTTTTGTGTCAGACCCGGCGCAATACCAGCACCGCGTTCATGCCGCCAAAGGCAAAGGCGTTCGAGACCGCCACGTGCACGTCGGCCTCGCGCGCCACGTTGGGCACTACGTCCAGCGCGCATTCCGGGTCTGGTTCCTCGTAGCCGATGGTGGGGGCGATCACCCCGTCGCGCAATGCCATGATGCAGGCCAGCAGTTCCACCGCACCGGTGCCGCCGATCAGGTGACCATGCATCGATTTGGTCGAACTGATCATCAACCGGTCTGCATGCGGGCCGAAAACGTCGGCTACCGCGGCGCATTCCGTCTTGTCGTTGGCTGCGGTTCCGGTGCCATGGGCGTTGATATACCCGACCGCATCAGGGTCGATTCGAGCGTCGCGCAACGCATTGGCCATGGCGCGAGCGGCGCCCTGCTTGCTGGGCATCACGATGTCCGAAGCATCCGATGTCATGGCAAAGCCGCTGACTTCACACAGGATCTCGGCGCCCCGGGTCCGGGCATGCTCGTATTCCTCGAACACAAAGACACCGGCCCCCTCGCCCTGCACCATGCCGCTGCGGCCCAGCGAAAACGGCCGGCAGGCGTCCTTTGACATCACGCGCAGCCCCTCCCAGGCCTTGACGCCGCCGAAACACAGCATGCTTTCAGACCCGCCCGTTACCATCGCCTTTGCCATGCCGCTGCGCACCATGGCAAAGGCCTGGGCCATGGCGTGGTTGGACGAGGCACAGGCCGTCGATACCGTGAAGGACGGCCCCTTGAGATTGTATTCCATGGACACATGCGCGGCGGCGGCATTGTTCATCAGCTTGGGCACGACAAAGGGATGCACCCGGTTCTTGCCATCCTCGTAGACCGACCGGTAATTGTCGTCCCAGGTGCTGACCCCGCCCCCCGCCGTGCCCAGCACGACGCCGGAACAGGCCGCCAGTTCGCCGGCAAAGGTCAAGCCGGACTGTGTTATGGCCTCTTTTGCGGCGGTCAGGGTAAACTGGGTGAAACGGTCATACAGCGATATCTGCTGGCGGTTGAACCGGCCCTCGGCCTCGAATCCGCGGACCTGCCCGCCGATCCGGATGGCCAGCCGGTCGACATCGCGAAACGCCAGTTCGCCGATGCCGCAGCGCCCCTCGCGCATCGCCATCAACGTCTCGGACACCGAATGACCCAAGGCGTTGATCGTGCCCGCACCGGTGATGACAACCCGGTTCATGCCCCGGCCCCCTTGCGGTTCAAGATTTCTGCGTTACCAGCTTTTCGATACCGGCCACGATCGCGCCGACGCTGCTGATGTCGAAATCGCTGTCGCCAGGCTCGTTGGCGTTGAACGGGATCGAGATGTCGAACTCTTCCTCAATCGCAAATATGCTTTCGACCAGCCCCAGGCTGTCGATACCCAGATCCTCCAGCGTGCTGTCCATCCTGACGTCCGAAGGATCAAGCAGCGCCTGTTCGGCAACGATTGCGATGACCTTGTCCTGAATGCTCATGTCGGGCCTCTGATCTGCTGTTCTGGCGCTGACTTAGTCTTTTGGTTCCTGTTTGAAAACGGCTTTTTGCAAGGCCGCGATGTCGCGCATCAGCCGCGGCAGCCGGCGCTGCGCCTTATACATGTCAGTATGGGTTTCCATCTTAACAGCCGGATACCCCATGATCACCCGACCGGCCGGCACGTTGGACAGAATTTTGGTGCCACCGCCGGCAATTACCCGGTCGCCGATAAAGATATTGTCCACGACGCCTACCTGGCCGCCGAGAATGACATTGTCACCGATATCCACCGATCCGGATATGCCGGTCTGACCGCAGAGCAGGCAGTCGCGGCCAACCCGCGTGTTGTGACCGACATGAACCAGGTTGTCCAGTTTGCTGCCATCGCCGATCCGGGTATCGCGGATGGTGCCGTTATCCACCGTGCAGTTTGCGCCGACCTCGACATCGTCGCCGATGGTAACCGCACCCAGCGAGTGGATGCGAATCCAGCTTTGCGCCTTGGCATCCCCCTGATCACCCATGGTCTTGCGCACGTTTTCGGCGCCGGACACTTCGGGGGTCACAAAGGAAAAACCGTCTCCGCCGATCCGTGCGCCGGGCTGAGCGATGAAACGCGCCCCGATCCGGACGCGCGCACCTATACTGACCATTTCACGCAACAGCGCGTTTTCTCCCAGCCGCACGTCGGGTCCGATCGCGCAATGCGGTCCGATCACGCTGCCGGCGCCAATGCGGGCGCCGGGGCCGACGACGCTGAGCGGACCCACGGACACATTGTCCGCCAGTTCCGCCGTCGCATCGATGACGGCCGTAGGGTGAATGCCGGTGTCACAGCCCTGCCCGCGGTCCATGAGCGCCGTCAAACCGGACATGGCCATGCGCGGACGCGGTGCAAAGATCGCTGCCGCCAGACCCATATCCTGCCAATTGGCATCGGGCCAAAGGATCGCCGCCCGGGCCTGTCCCTTGCTCAGGTCGCCGCGGTATTTCTCAGACATTGCCAGCGCCAGGTCCTCGGGTCCGGCATCAGCCGGCTCGGCCGCGCGCTGGACCGTCAGTTCCAGGTCCCCGGCGGCCTCTGCCCCCAGTTGCTTGGCGATCTGGCGGATGGTAAAAGTCATGGCGCGGCCCCCTTGCATCTGTCGGGACCGTGATTACCCCCGAACCGCGCGCAGGGCTACCCCCGCGTTGTCCAGAGCGCGCCAAATCTTGGCGTCACGCCCATAGATATCGCGCCGGTATTCCGACCGCCCCTTTTCGCCGACAAAGGCGGTGCGGTAAATGATGTGCACCGGAACCGGCTCGTCCAGCATCACCTTTGTCTCTTTGCCGCTGTTCAGGATGCGGTGGAACTGACCCTTGGGATCACCTGTCTGCCTGGCCAGCAGCGTGTAGGCAAAATCGAACGGATCGGCCAGACGGATACAGCCATGCGAATAGGCGCGGACCTCTCGGTCGAACAGGGATTTCGATGGAGTATCATGAAGATAGATATTGTACTTGTTCGGGAACATGAACTTGACCAGCCCCAGCGCATTGCGTTTGCTGGGCGGTTGCCGCATGGCATAGGGAAAGCTGCGCGCGGTAAACTGGTTGAAGTCCACCGCCGCGCGGTTGACCCGCCGCCCACGACTGTCGGTAATCTCGATATGGCCAGCCGCGTTCGGGTTGTTCTTGAGCTTGGGCAGGTATTCCTTGGTCACGATCGAGCGCGGCACATACCAGCTGGGATTGACCACCATGAACTCCATCATGTCGGAAAATTCGGGACTGCGCCGGTCGCTGGTATTCTTGCCGATCACCGACCGGGTGCGAAAGGTCACCTTGCCATTGTCGATAATCTTGGCGGTGAAGTCGGTCTGGTTGACCAGAATGTGGCGCCGGCCGAGATCCATGTTGATCCAGCGTTCCCGTTCCATCGCGACGATAACCGACCGCAGGCGCAGCTCGGCCGGTTGATTGATCTCGGCCATTGTGCCCTTGCCGGCGACGCCGTCGGCCGTCAGCCCGTGCGCCAGCTGAAACTGCTGTACCGCCTTCTGGATATCGGAATCGTAGCTTTGCGTGGCGCTGCGGCGCATGTATCCCATGGCGATCAGCCGGTTGCGCAGGATCACAACCGCATTGCCGCTTTGCCCGGGTTTGAGACTGCCGACCGGAACCGCCGCGCCCCATCCGCCCTGTCCCAACAGTTTCTCCAGCCGCAGCTTTTCCTTCATCAATGCGCGATACTGCGCAGACGATGGCGGCAGCGCTTTGAAAAACCCGCGCGGCGCACTTTTGGCAAAATTCGTCAGGTAAGACCCCCGGTCGCGATACGGCACCGCCCGGACGATCCCCCCATCGATACGAGAGGGCACCAGCAGGCCGGTCTGCACGTCGCGGGCGTATTTCAGAAACGCCGCGCTTAGACGAACTTCGAGCAGCCCCAGATCGCGCGTCGTGCGCGCCGCCTGCATCTGCGCCGTCAGCCCGTCCACATCATAGCGCGCCACCGGCAGTCCGTGGGTGCCGGCGTTGGACAATGCCTGTATCAGTTCCGCCCGGCGTTTGCGGTGTTTGCCGCCCTTGCCGGTCCAGACCGCCTCATAGTTGGTCGCACGGTAAAACGCGGCGATGTCGGCGTCCTTGGCAGCGGCTTCAGCTACCGCCTGCTTAAAGGCCGTGACCTGCGCCGCCGCCGGCGCGCCGAACAGGAAAGCCGCCATGACCAACGCACCGATCACGGCCAGAAGCCGGGAAATTATCCGCATATGCTGAAATGTCGTCATGGGAGCGTCCTTGATATTCGAAACAATGGCTAATGATTGAGACTACCGTTCTACAGTTAGAAACATGCACAAATGGTGTCCATTCACTTTTCGAATATCGATAAATTGCACGCATTCATGGTGCTTGAGGGCATCGACACAGGCGTTGCGGCAGATTGCGCGAGAAATTGCCGAAAAACGATTGTGTCTAAAACTTGTTCAAATCCGGACTTGGCTGAGAATGCCGCGCATGGCATAGAGTAGACACATCTGGGGGTGGATATATGTAACGCGCACGTAACATCGGGCGCAGGCAGGACGAGAAGCGTACAGGACGGCGCAGTAAAATGACAGAACTCAGCTCTACGGGCATGTCCCGTCGTGCACTGCTAGGTGCATTCGCAGCAACAGCAGTCACAGCAGCCCCGACATTTGCAAATGCAGCAGGTTTCCTGCGCGGTGGCGGAGATATCCGACGCATTCGGATGTATTCCGGGCGAACCGGCGAACGCATCGACATGATCTATTGGATCGATGGCAAGTACATCAAGGATTCTGTCAAGGAAATCAACCACTTCATGCGCGATTGGCGCAATGACCAACTGAAATCCATCGACCTGCGCACCATCGACATCATGGCCGCTGCGCACAATCTAATGGACGTGAACGAACCCTATATGCTGCTGTCGGGATATCGCAGCCCGCAGACCAACGCCATGCTGCGCCGCCGCTCGCGCGGGGTCGCAAAGAACTCGTTGCACATGAAGGGCCAGGCCGCGGATCTGCGCCTGGCGTCCCGCTCGGTGAGCCAGATGGCCAAGGCCGCCTCGGCCTGTCAGGCCGGTGGTGTCGGGCGATATTCGCGCTCGAATTTCGTGCATATGGATTGCGGAGTCGTGCGCAGCTGGGGCGGCTGACCGCCCCTTTCCGTTTCCGATCCGGCAACAAAACCGCTGCGTCCTGCAGCGGTTTTTTTCGTGCCCGGCGATCTCTTTAAAAATGGATCAAATTCGGCGGCAGAAAGCCGCCGACCCGAATTTTTCGCTTGCCAACGCCGGGATCAGAAGTTCAGCGACAGATCCCGATGCACGGAGTTGCACCCAGCCAGGTACAGCGCCTGCGACCGGCTGAGGCGCGTCTGCTGTCGGGCACCGATGGTTTCCGACAAGGCGGCGAGATAGGCTTCCAACCCGGGCTTGAGCCGGCTGTCCGCTGAGGCCCGCCATGTTTTCTGGTCCTGGTAAGTAGCGACCGCCTTGTCGTACTCAGCCATAGCCTTGGCACGATCCGGGGACGAGCCCCGCATGGCGCGCCGGGCCTTGGACAGGGCCGAAGACACGGTATTGGCCCCGGCCAGCTGGCCAAAGGCCTTGCCGACCTGATCCAGCGCCTCTTCGGCCCCAGCGGGTTGGCCATCGGCGATGACCCCACGCAGACCGGTCAACTGCGCCTCGAGCTCGAAGAAACCGGTATTGTCCGCCAGCACCGCCAGCATTTCGCTCACAGGTTCGACGGCGTCGTCGGCCGCCCGGCGATAGCTGTTTCGCGCCTGCAGCTCTGCCCTGGTCAGGGCGCTGAACGTCTCGTGCGTGGCTTTCCAGCTGTCTGGCACCTGCGCCGCGATCTGGTCGCGCTTGTCCTTCAGAACCTCGACGCGGGCCTTGATCTTGTCGCGCCGGGCCTGAACGTTTTCGCCCGACATATAGCGACCGGATTTCTCGAGGCGCGCGATCTCGTCCTCGAGTTCGCGCATGCCCTTCTGCAACTTGCGCACCTGTGCAAGCGCCGGACGATAGACGTCTGTCGCCTCCACGACAGCGGCTTCGGTCGCCGTGATTTCGTCCAACAGGCCGATGGCCTTGTCCGCGCTGGCAAAGGCGGATGACAGGCCCGAGGATTGTGACTTGGGCAGGATCGCCAGGTCCAGCGCCTGCGCCCGGGCGATGGCCTCGGTGATCGCATCCCTGTCATTGGCGACCTCCTGACGCACGTATTCCTCCAGGCATTGCTGCAGCCGGGGATTGCGCGGCGGCGGTGACTTTTCAGACAGAAAACTCATCCGGTTGGGCAGATAGTTCACCAGTTGCGGGTAGTAAGCGACAATTCCCAACGCCAGAATTTGCAGGGCGATAAAGGCAATGACCCCTTTGTAGATCTGCACCGTCTTGACGATCGCCGGCGCCACGCCGCGCAGATAGAACAGCGCAAAGCCGAAAGGTGGCGTCAGGAACGAGGTCTGGATGTTCAGACCGATCATCACCCCCAGCCAGACGGCCGTGATATTGGCCTGCGGATCGGCCAGCAGGATCGGCGCGACAATCGGCACGACCACAACCGCGATTTCGATGAAGTCCAGAAAGAACCCCAGCACAAAGATCACCAGCATCACGATAAGGAACTGGGTCCAGAATCCGCCCGGCAGCGAATTCAGGAAATCGCGCACCAGCTCTTCGCCGCCAAAGGCGCGAAAGGCCGCCGTCAGCATGGCCGCACCCAACAGGATGATGAACACCAGCGACGTGGTCTTTGCGGTTTCGATCATCACTTCATGCAGGGTGTTTTCGATCTTGAGCACCCGCACAGCGCTCCAGACCAGAGAAATCAGCAGCAGGACCACGGCTATGATTCCGATCGTGAGACCGGTAGAGTCCCCGCCCTCGTTCAGCAGCACGGCCTTGACGTTCATGTCATAATTGGACAGGGCAAACCCGATCAGTCCCAGTGAGAATATCGCCAGGATCGCGGGATAATAGGTCGTCTTGTTCTGTTCGGTGATCCGGTATCCGGCCATGATCAGGGCCCCGGCCGCGCCGATGGCACCGGCCTGGTTCACGGTGGCGATCCCGGCGATGATCGATCCCAGAACCAGAAAGATCAGCGCCAGCGGCGGCACCAGCGTCAGAACCACATTGCCCCAAAAGGCCGCGTCCCGCGCCCCGGTATAGGGCACGGCGGGCGCCGATTTCGGCCGCAGGATGGCAAAGATCAGGATATAGACCATGTAGATCAGAACCAGCAGGATACCGGGCACAAAGGCGCCCAGGAACATCTCGCCGGCACTGGTGCTGGCCACGTCAAAGACGCTGGGCATGCTCAGTTCGCCGGTGGCGTCCTTGTACAGCGCCTTGCGGGCCGTGCTGGCCTGATCCGAGGCGCTGGCCAACTGGTCGGCCAGGATGATCAGCACGATCGACGGCGGGATGATCTGCCCCAGCGTGCCCGAAGCGGCGATGGTCCCGGTCGCCAGGGATTGCGAATAGTTGTTGCGCAGCATCGCCGGCAGGGAAATCAGCCCCATGGCCACCACGGTGGCACCGACAATGCCGGTGGTGGCCGCCAGCAGCGCGCCGACGAAGACCACCGAGATGCCAAGACCGCCCGGCACCGAGCCAAACAGCTGGGCCATGGTCACCAGCAGATCCTCGGCGATTTTCGACCGCTGCAGCATGATGCCCATGAAGATGAACAGCGGAATCGCGATCAGCGTGTCCCGCTCGACCTCCCAATAGACCCCGCGCAGATTGGTGACCCCCGCCGTCAGCCATTGCGACGGACCGCCGGAATGGAAATAGGCATCGACGTTGCCGGTTACCAAATAGCCGGCACCGGCCGCCAGCAGGATCGAGATGATCGCCGATCCGGGCAGCGCAAAGGCCACGGGATAGCCCGAGGCCAGCGCCGAAGCCATGATGACGATCAGAACGGCGAGAAAGAAAAGTTCCATGATCCGATCCTCAATGCGTGACGGCGGCGTGGTCGCGATGACCGGGTTCGTCGCGGGCGTCGGCAACCGCCTCGAACAGATAGGCGACGAACTGGATCAGCATGGTGATCGCGAATATCGCCAGAAACGCGGCCATCTGATACTTGACGAACATGCCCGCGGTCCCGGTCTGGGACACTTCGAAATTCGCCACCGGGGAATTGATGATCGCCTGTTTCGAGCCCAGCCCGATCAGGATGATCGCCCAGGCCGTTGTCATGCCCAGCAGGATCGAGCCGATGGCGTTGACCTTGCCCCGGCGCCGCGGGTTGAACCCCGCATACAGGACATCGACGCGCACATGGCCTTCTTCCAGCAGGGTATAGGCCGAGGCGAACAGGAACAGCGCGGCGTACCAGTAGCGCACAAGATCGCCCATCAGCGCCTGCTC
Organism: Sedimentitalea sediminis; assembly: GCF_042687825.1. Taxonomy (NCBI): domain Bacteria; kingdom Pseudomonadati; phylum Pseudomonadota; class Alphaproteobacteria; order Rhodobacterales; family Paracoccaceae; genus Sedimentitalea; species Sedimentitalea sediminis. Next base: position 60,247 of record NZ_JBHUQE010000012.1, read on the forward strand.
ATAGGAAAAAACGAACCGCGAAATCACGATCAGCAGCTCGGCGGCGACAATCATCAGCGCCAGCCAGAAAAAACCCAGGGTGCGCAGGAATAGCGCGACGACGAAACCCGCGATGACCAGCGGTACATGTACATAGGGACCGACAAAGCGGGCGCGCAGCAGGTCGCGGGACAGATCCGCATCGACCAGCCGTTCGAGCAGCCCCTCGACCCGCAGAAAGGCGATGGTTGCATCCGCAATGCCCACGAACAGGACCGCGAAGAAGCAACCGCGGATCAGGTATGCGTTGAAATTGCTGATCAGCCTGGCGTCGTAGCGCAGAGCCCGGTGCGGCGTGCGCACGATCATCACCGCCGCGGCGACCAGCGCTGATGCGTAAAGCGCAAGGAGAATCCAGGCCCGGTTGTCCGCCACCTCGCCCAACAGCGATGTCAGCGGCGGGTAATCATACCCAACGATCAGCACGTTATTGATCATGAAGGCCACCAGGACAAACAGCGTCGCCCACCCGAAATACCGCACGAAAGGTGCCGGTGCTCCGGGTGGCGACAGAATTTCCGCTTCGGATGTGGCTTGCATTGCAACTCCCCCGCTTGCAATTGGCCCGGTTCAGGTCGGGCCGGACTCACGCCTCTGGGGCGGAGAACCTTTGGATGAACAGGAGCCGGCCAGCCGGCCGCCTCCTGCAATCTTACCAAAGCAGGGTCAAACGATGCCCAGGATGCGGTTCCGATGGTTCGAGTATTCGATCTCGGCCACGGCGCGCCAGCCGCCGATTTCACGCAGCTTTTCCTGATAATGGTCGTTGACCTCGGCCGCCAGTGGCGAGTGTTCACGGGTTTCCTCGAACACCTCTTCGGCGGCCCCGCCAAAGGCGTCCCAGACCTCGTCGCTAAAGCTGCGGGTCTGCACGCCGTGATCGTTGACCAGACGTGCCAGGTAGGCGCCGTTATTGGCCGACGCTTCTTCGGCCTGGGCGGCGGTCTCTTCGTTGCAGGCAGCCGTGATCACGGCCTGTTCGTATTCCGACAGCCCGTCCCACCAGGACTTGTTCATACCAAAGGCCAGCGCCGCGCCGGGTTCGTGCATGCCGGCGGTATAGTAGAACTTGGCCGCCTCATAGAACTTCATGAAATAGTCATTGTAGGGGCCGACCCATTCGGTGGCGTCGATGGAACCGGACACCAGGTTTTCATAGATCTGCCCGCCCGGCAGCGACACGGTCGAGACGCCCAGTTTCGACATCACAGCACCAGCCAGGCCCGGAATGCGCATCTTGAGCCCGTTCAGGTCCTCTGGTGTGTTGATTTCCTTGTTAAACCAGCCGCCGGCCTGTGCTCCGGTGCCGCCGCACATCAGGTTCTTCAGTCCGAATTCTCCGGCCACCTTGTCCCACAGTTCCTGTCCGCCTGCATATTTGATCCAGGCGTTGTGTTCGGGCACCGTCATACCGAACGGAACGGCGGTGAAATAGGTGAACGCGGGATGCTTGCCGGCCCAGTAATAGTCAGCCGCGATATAGGCCTGGCTGTTGCCTGACGCGACCTCGTCAAAAGTGTCGAAGGCGCCGACGCGTTCGCCTGCGGCGAAATACTCGGTACGCAGCGCGCCCTGGGACAGTTGAGTGATTCGCTCTGCCAGACGCTGTGCCGACGTGCCCAGTCCGGGAAAGTCCCGCGGCCAGGTCGACACGATGGTCAGTGTCTTGCCGCCCTGCGCAAGCGCCGGCGCCGCCAGCGCTGCTCCGGTACCCGCGATCGCTGCACCCTTCAAAAACTTACGACGTTCCATATTCAGTGAATCCTCCGGTTGGGTCTGTTCGTTTCTTGCTTTTTTTGAGGGTAGCCCGCCCTGTCGCACAGGACCGGCCCCTCGCCATTGCCGCGCCAGCGTATTCGGAAGGCATGGAATTGCAATGGCTTTTCGCTCCGGAACCGACCTAAACGTCCCGAATGCGACACCTAGTGCGAAAGTTGCCAAAGATTCAGACATCTTGGCATTGCGGCGCCCGCCGATGACCTAACGGCAGCCGCGCGGTAGCGTCGGGAGCGGCTCAGCGGCCGCGCCACAGCATGTCGGATCGCGCAGGTTGTGAGGCCCGTGCCAGCAGGTTCGCCACCAGATGGTGTTGCGGTGATTTCCCGCAGACCGGGTCGGTGGCACCGGCATCGCCTGCAAGAGCCAGCGCCTGACAGCGGCAGCCACCGAAATCGATCTCTTTGCGATCACATCCCTGACAGGGTTGCGGCAGCCAGTCGGTACCGCGATAGGCGTTGAAGGCCGCGCCGTCATACCAGATCTCGGCCAGCGGCCGGTCGCCCACCCGGTCGAATTCCAGGTGCGGAATGGTTTGGGCGGCGTGACAGGGCAGCACCGTGCCGTCGGGCGTCACGTTCAGCCCGGCCGTGCCCCAGCCGCCCATGCAGGCCTTTGGGTAATCGGCGTAATAGTCAGGCGGCACGAAATCAAAGGCCAGCACGCCGCGCAACCGCGCCTCGGCCTCGGCCACGATGCGCTTGGCGGTTTCAGTCTGTTCACGGCTCGGCAACAGCTGGTCGCGGTTTTTTGCGGCCCAGCCGTGGAACTGCACGCAGGCGACCTCTAGACGGCGCGCGCCCAGTTCCACGGCCAACTCTATCGTGCGGGGCAGATCGTCCAGATTGTGCCGGTGCATTACCGCGTTCAGGGTCAGCGGAATGCCCCGGTCGCGGATCTCGGCGGCCACCCGCATCTTGCGGTCATAGCCGCCGGCATAACCGGCGATCCAGTCCGCAAGATCGGCGTGCGTGCCCTGCAGCGACAGCTGGATGTGATCCATCCCGGCGGCTTCCAGCGCGTCCAGCCGTTTCGGGGTCAGCCCGATGCCGCTGGTGATCAGGTTGGTATACAGGCCGGCCGCATGCGCCGCCTGCATCAGCGCCACCAGATCCGGCCGCGAGGCCGGCTCGCCGCCAGAGAGATGCAATTGCAGAACCCCCAGCGCGGCCGCTTCGCCGAACACGCGGCTCCAGGTCTCGGTGTCCAGTTCGTTTTCGCGGCCCAACAGGTCCGTCGGATTCGAGCAATAGGGACAGGCCAGAGGACACCGGTGTGTCAGTTCGGCCAGCATGGCGATGGGCGGCGGCGCGCTCATGTCTGCACCGCCAGAAACATCCGGGCCCGCAGACCCGTCAGGAACCGGCGCACATCCTCCGATATCCGTTCACGCGGTGCCGTATAGGTCGCGGCCAGGTCGGATATGATGTCCTCCAGCGGTGTCTCGCCGTTGACCCGGGCCAGGATCGCTTCGCCGATCGGGTCCAGAGCAATCGCCTTTTCCGGCCCCAGCAGTACCTTGCCGCCGCGGACCCGGTCCGCCACCACGCGCACGCCGCGCGGCAGATAGGGACGGTCAGTGGCGGCGATGCGCAGGGTCATGCCAGCCCCTCGCCCGGCTGCCAGGCGCCGGGCGGTATGCGGCCCGGTTCGACATAGGCCCCCCACAGCGCGTCCAGCTGCGCCCACAACACATCGGTTTTAAAGATCAGCGCCGCGCAGGCCGCATCCTGCTTTTCCGGGGTATCGGCGTGCTGCAGCACCCAGGACAGACCGAATTCCACATCCCGCGGCGCCTCGGTCAGGCGTTTGCGGAAATAGGACAGGCTGTCGGCGTCGGCGAAGTCATAATGCTGCAGCAGGCCCTCGATGCGGCGTTCGTGGATCGCCGGCGCGAACAGTTCCGTCAGCGACGAGGCCACGGCCTGCAGCAGCGGCATGTCGCGGACATAGCGGATATAGGCATCGACCGCGAATTGCGTCGCCGGCAGCACCCCGCGCCCCGAGGCCACATAGTCGGGGTCCAACCCCACCGCCTCGGCCAGTTTCAACCAGCGCCGGAGTCCGCCGCCCCCGTCGATATCGCCATCATGATCCTCGATGCGCGACCGCCATTCGCGCCGCATCTGCGGGTCATGGCAGCGCGACAGAAAGGCCGCGTCCTTCATCGGGATGGCCGCCTGATAGGCCCAGCGGTTGATCACCCAGGCGCGCACCTGGTCGGGGCTGCATTGCCCGCTGTGCAACCGGTGATGAAACGGATGCCTGTCGTGATAGCGTTCGGCCCCGATGGACCGCAACCGGTGTTCCATGATCTCTTTCCGCCCGCTCTGCGCATTCATGTCGCGATCTCCATTCCGTCGGCGGCGACGGTCCAGCCCGCCGCGTGCACCTGCGCGCGCTCGGGGCCGTCCGGCTGCCAGACCGGGTTCGTGTTGTTGATGTGGATAAAGGTCTTGGCCGCCCGCAGCCCGGCCAGCCGCGCCATCGACCCCTCGCTGCCACTGATCGAGATATGCCCCATGCGCCGCCCGGTCTTTGCGCCGGTACCGGCGCGGACCATTTCGTCATCCGTCCACAGCGTGCCGTCAAAGAACAGGTGATCCGCATCCGCCAGCCGCGCCAGCAGATCCGCCGTCACATCGGCGCAGCCCGGAATGTAATAGGCCACGGTATCGCCATCGCTCAGGCGCACGCCCACCGTCTGTTCACCGACGAGATCGGTCTGCACCGTCTCGCCCTCCATGAACAGCGGCACCTTGCCGGGCACCGGAAAGACCTGGGCGGTTAGCCCGGGCAGCAGCGCAAACGGCGCGTCGATGCGCACGGTCTGGCGCGCCACCTTCTCGGCATTGACCGCGTCAAACACCCGGTTTTCTGCCAGCACCTGCAGAATTTCCGCCGTGGCATACAGGGTGAACGGCGTCTGTTCGCGCAGGCTGAGCAGACCGGCGATATGGTCGATATCGCCATTGGTCAGCAGAACCGAAGCCAGCGGCGAGTCGCGCAGATCGCGCGGATGCATCGCCGGGCAGGCCATCATCTGACCCCGGATATCGGGCGAGGTGTTCAGCACCGCCCAGTCGCGCCCGTTAAGTGACACGGCCAGCGAAGACTGGCTTGCCGCGGCAATCTTGCCGCTGCGGGCATCCCGGCAATTGGGGCAACCACAGTTCCACTGTGGCAATCCCCCGCCTGCCGACGCGCCAAGAACCAGAAAACGCATGGCCGTGAACCCTTCAGTCGCAGATCAGAACAGGTCGCGTTCGTAGTCGCGGCCTTCGTCCTCGGACGGCGCGTACATGTTGATCTCCATGCCGCAGTTCACTTCTTTCAGTTTCGGTGAAGTCCAGGCCATTCGTTTTCCTCCTCTGGCTGGTTAGGGTCGTCACACCCTAGCAACGGTCAGGCGGGCGGCGTATTGGCCTTTGGTCGTAGAGACCGGCAACCGCGCCTGCGACCAAGGTCGAATTGGGGCGCCCCGCCCTGTCGACCTAGTCTGGCAACATGCGCGCGCTTGCCCTGATACTATCCGGCCTGTTCTTCTGGTCCTTCGTCTCGCCGCTGACGGCACAGCCGCTGGAGCGCGACGATCTGGCCGGCTATATCATGCCGCCATTTTCACTGGGTGAGCCGGTCAATGACCGCGGCGTCTACAGCCTGTTGAATTCCGGCGGCGCGTCGGCCGGCTATGTGTTTACCACCGAACCCCTGGCCCCCCTGCCCGGTTTTTCCGGCGCACCGATCAACGTGCTGGTGGTGCTGGATCTCGAAGGCCGGTTTCTCGATGTCCGTCTGATCGAACATAATGAACCGATCTTTGTCTCGGGACTGGGCGAAGCCCCGTTCCACGCATTTTTCGAGCAATATCCAGGCCTGTCGATCTCCTCTTCGATCGTGGTCGGCACCCCTTATGGCGATGGTGGTGCGGGATCGTCGCTGGTCTATCTGGATGGGGTCACAAAGGCGACGGCCTCGGTGCGCATCGCCCACGAATCGGTGATGGCCGCCGCCCTGGCGGTGGCGCGCGAAAAGATGCAGGGCCTGGCCAGCGGCCCCCCCGCCCATCCGGACCCGGACCACCACGAAGACCTGAGCTGGATCGATCTGGTGGCCAGCGGGCTGGCCCGGCGCACGGTGATCAGCAACGCCGAGGTCGATGCCGCCTTTGCCGGCACCCTGTGGCAGGATGACGACCCCGAGGCGCGCAGCGATCCCGAGGCCGCCTATCTCGATCTCTGGGTCGTCGATCTGGGGCCGCCGGCCATCGCCCGTGCCGTCCTGTCCGAAAGCGGTTTTGCCGAATTGCAGGATTTCCTGGCGATCTCGCCGCAGGATGAACCGATCCTCGTGATCGAAACCGGCCGTCACGGGCTGGTCAGCCCGGACTTCGTGCGCAACACCGCGCCTGACCGGCTGTCGGCGGAACAGGACGGGTTGCCGGTGGCGCTGCGCGACAGCGACCTTTTCGTCGAGCTGTCGCCGGATCTGCCGGAACAGTTGCGGGACGGCACCATGATGATCCTGCGCACCGATCGGCGGCTGGGGTTCGACCCGTCGCGCGACTGGACCTTGAACGTCGCCGCCGTGCGCCAGCATGGCGTGTTCCAACCGGAAATCGGGTCCACGCTGCTGTCCGTCACGCACGCGACCGACGCGCGGTTCTTTGACCGCCCGGGCAACGTGCAGCCGGTGCCCCCTTGGCGCGAGGCCCTGCGCGCGCGCCAGGGCGACCTGATCGTGCTGGCCGTGTTTCTGACCGGTCTCACGGCATATCTGCTGCTGGCCCAGGACAGGCTGGCCGAACGTCGCCGGCTGACGCCGCAGCGGCTGCTGATCCTGGGCTTCGTCACCGTGTTCATCGGCTGGTGGGGGCAAGGGCAATTGTCGATCGTCACGGTGCTGGGGGTGATCCGGACCGCGGTTCAGGGCGGTTCTTTCGGGTTTCTCGCCTATGATCCGTTTTCGCTGCTGATCTGGGGCTTTGCCGTGCTGGGATTTGTGCTTTGGGGGCGCGGCTATTTCTGCGGCTGGCTGTGTCCCTTTGGCGCGCTGCAGGAATTTGCCCATCATGCCGGCCGCCGGCTGGGCCTGCGTCAGATCGAACCCGGCCCGCGATGGGACCGCCGCCTGAAGATGCTGAAATACCTGTTGCTGGCGGGGCTGGTGACGACGGTCTTTGTGGCACCCGACCACGTCGACACCGCCGCCGAGATCGAACCCTTCAAGACAGCGATCACCACGTTTTTCGTCCGCGAGTGGTACTATGTCGCCTATGCCGCGATCCTGCTGCTGTCGGGCCTGGTGCTGTTCAAGGGGTTCTGCCGCTATGTCTGTCCGCTGGGCGCGGTGATGGCCATCGGCGGTCTGATCCGCGGGCGCGACTGGATCAGACGGCGGGCGGAATGCGGCGCGCCCTGTCAGCTGTGCAAGGCCAAATGCGGGTATGGGGCGATCCGGCAATCCGGCCAGATCGCCTATTCCGAATGCTTTGGCTGTCTGGACTGCGTCGCCATCCATAACGACCGCAACCGCTGCGTGCCGCTGATCATCGCGGCCCGGCGCAAGACCCGACTGGAGGCCGCCGAATGACAGATCTGACCCGCCGCCGCTTTCTGACCGTCACCGCCGCCACACTGGCCACGCCGGCCGCGGCCGCGCCGGTCCGCTGGCAGGGCCATGCGCTGGGCGCCGAGATCGGCCTGACCCTGCACGCGCCGGCGGACCTGGCCGAGGCGGCGATCCGCCACACCCGGGACCGGCTGCGCGAAATCGAACGCCTGTTCAGCCTCTACGATCCGAAATCGGTACTGTCGCAGCTGAACCGCACCGGCCAACTGGACCGCCCGCCAGAGGGCTTTCGCACGCTGATCGATCTCTGCGCAGTCATGCATGCCGCCACCGGGGGCGTGTTCGATCCAACAATCCAGAGCCTGTGGCAGGCAAGGCCGGACCCTGCGGCCATCGGCTGGGATCGCGTCCGGACCGGCACGGGAATCGATCTGGCCCCGGGCCAGCAGATCACCCTGAACGGCATCGCCCAGGGCTTTGCCACCGACCTGATCCGCGCCGATCTGGCGCGTTTGGGCCTGCGCCGGGCGCTGGTCAATATCGGCGAATTCGCCGCCGTTGGCGGTCCGTTCACTCTGGGACTGGCGGATCCGAAACAGGGTCTGTTTGCCACCCGGACACTGACCGGACTTGCCATCGCCACGTCAAGCCCCGGCGCGATGACTCTGAAGGGCGGAGCCCATATCCGCCACCCGGCCCGCAACACCGCTCCGCTGTGGTCGACCGTCAGCGTCGTGGCCCGCAGCGCGGCTGTGGCCGACGCGGCCTCGACCGCCTTTGCGGTCATGACGCGCGCCGAACTGCGCCGCGCTCTGGCGCGCATGCCGCGCGGAACCCAGGTAACGCTGCTATCGGAAAAAGGCGATATCGAGCGGTTCTAGCGCAGTGCCGGCGGGCGAAAGGTCAGCCCGTGATCGGTAAATATCTGCGCCATGCGCCCGTCCTGAATGGCGGCATAGATGGCGTCCTCGACCGCATAGGCCAGCGGGCGATAGGCGAAATGTACCGCGACACCGGCCGTCCAATTGCCCGCCGCAAAACCCGGCAAGGGCGGCGTATGCACCGCCACGCCCGGCTGCAACCCGGCCTCAAGCTGTGCCAGCGGCCCCATCGCGGCCTTGGTCTCGCCGGCGACCAGCCCCGCCATCGCCCCGGCCATGCTGGGATAGCGGTGGATATTACCCGCCAGCTGCCCGCCGGGAAAGGCCGACAGATAGAAATCGGCAATCGAGTCGTTTTCGACGGCCACGGAATCGAACCGGAAATAGGCCGGCACCGGCGGGTCCTCGGGATAGGCGGCGCGGCGATAGGCGATGGCGATTTCCTCGACATGGTACTGGCCGGTAAAAACCACCTGTTCGACCCGGCAGGCAAAATCGCTGTCATAGGGCACGTGCAGCATCACGTTGGCGACACTGCCGCCGACGATCGGCCCCTTCCAGATCCAGTTGCGCAGATCGGCCTGCAGATCTTCGCCCGGCGCGACCAGGTTGAACCGGGCCTCGACGCCCAGATCGGCCGCGATCAGGCGCCCGATCTCGATATCCACACCGCGCGGCTGACCCCGATCCTGCCAGGACCAGGGCGGGAAATCCGCATAGGCGGCAAAGGTGATGAATCCGCGTTCCTCTATCGTGTCCAAATCCTGTCCGACGCGGTCGCGCGAGGCATTCTGGGGTTTGAGTTGGGGCACATGATCCTCGCAGCGCGCCGAGACCGCGTGCGTAGTGGCGCCGCTGATCAGCAGGGCAAGCAGTGGTGCAAGCAGTGGTGCGATGATGCGCGTGCGCATGTGCCCCCTCTCTTTATTGGCCGTGCACTCAGGATCAGTGCGCGGCCGACAATCCAACCGTCAGAACTTCGGCAGCAGCAGCGAAATCCGGCGCATCGCCGGCGATCAGTTTCGCTGCGCGATAGGCGGGGCTGTCCGCTACCGGCGCGCCCGATCCGGTTTCCACACCCTTGGCGATCGCCGCCAGTTCGGCCTGCAATGCGGCGCTGTCGCCTGCGCCCGCATCGGCCATGGTCTTCAGTTCATCGCGGATCTGCAACAGGCGCGGCGTTACCTCATCCATGGCGCCGTCAGTGGGACGAGTCTCGATATAGGTACGGATCGCCCAGGCGGCCTTTTGCCCCAGCAATTCCCCAAAGGCCGGCATCTTGGTGATGCCATTCTGCGTGTACCCGGTCTGAAACCGCTCGACATACCATTCGTCGCCGAACTCTTCGGCCTCGAGATAGCGCAGATCGGGGGCCAGTCCGCCGGACACGACGCCCAGCCCATGGCAGCGTGCGCAGTTCTGGTTATAGCCGCTGCTGCCGATCTCGATCGCCGCTTGCCAGACTTCTTCGCTTTGGCCGCGATAGGGATTTTCGATCAGCCATTCCTCGCCCACATCGGGCAGAGCGTCGGTATTGACCGGTTGCGGGGCCACATCGCCATGGGCTTGCGCCATCGTGGCTGCGGCAATCAGGCCAAGGGCGGCCAGGGGCAGTCTGAACATGGTGTCCTCCTGTTGCTGTGTTCCATATCCATTTCTAGCGGACGGGCACGGCGGCTTGATACGGGACTTAAGTTGGAAATCGGACCGCGAACCATACGACCTTGGTCCAATGGACCGGCGTTCAGGCCGCATTCTACGCTGACAGGGCTTTCTTCTTATTTGACCGGAGAACCCCGTGCGCCGCCTCTGTCTCAGCCTTGTCACGGCCGCCCTTGCCGCACAGGCCGCCCTTGCGGAAATCACGGTTCCGATGGTCTATTTGAAACAGCAGGTCGCCCAGCCGCCGACCCTGTCCAACCTCGATCCGGTGCCCACGGATCTGGGGGAGAGCGGCGCCCGGCTGGCAGTGATGGACAACCGCACCACCGGCAGTTTTCTCGGACAGGATTACACGCTGGATATCGTCACGGTCCCTGTGGACGGCGATCTGACCGCCGCCGCGCGCACCGCCCTTGCCGGGGCTTCGCTGCTGCTGCTGGATGCGCCCGCCGCCGATCAGCTGCGCGTTGCCGATCTGCCCGAGGCGCGCAGGGCGCTGCTGTTCAACGTCTCCAGTGCCGAGACCGCGCTGCGCGATGCGGATTGCCGCGCCAACCTGCTGCATGCCCTGCCCTCGTATCTGATGCGCAGCGACGCCCTGATGCAGTTTCTGCGCAGCCGGCGCTGGGACCGGCTGGGCCTGATCGCCGGGAGCCATCCGGGCGATCAGGCCTTTGCCGACGCGTTGCGCCGCAGCGCCGGCAAGTTCGGACTGAGCATTGCCGCCGAAAAACGCTGGGATTTTGATGCTGACATGCGCCGCAACGCCGCCCAGGAGGTGCCGCTGTTCACCCAGTCCATGGGCGATCACGATGTCCTGCTGATCGCCGACGAATTGCGCGATTTCGGCCGCTATGTCGCCTATAACACCTGGCAGCCGCGGCCCGTGGCCGGCTCTGAGGGTCTGCGACCCACGGCCTGGGCGCCGGTGGTCGAACAATGGGGCGCAGCGCAGCTGCAATCGCGGTTCCGCGATCTGGCGGGCCGGGCGATGCAGGACCGGGACTATGCCGCCTGGGCGGCGGTGCGCAGCATCGGCGAGGCCGTGACCCGCACCGGCCGCGCCGACGCCGCGACGCTGCGCGGCTATCTGTTGTCCGACGATTTTCAACTGGCCGCCTTCAAGGGCCGCCCCCTCAGCTATCGCGGCTGGAACGGCCAGCTGCGTCAGCCGGTTCCCCTGGTCACTGCCGCCGCTCTGGCCGCCCAGGCCCCTCTGCCCGGCTATCTGCATCAGCGCAGCGAACTTGACACCCTGGGGCTGGACGCCCCCGAAAGCACCTGCGAGGCCTTTCAATGACAGCCCTTTTTTCCTGCCTCCCCAGCCCGGCCCGCTTTCGCGCCGCGCGCCCGGCACTGTTTGCGGCGACAATGATGCTGGCGCTGCCGACGCAGGCCGCCGAAATCTGGGTCACCAACGAAAAGGACGACACGATCAGCGTGATCGACATTGACACGCTGTCGGTTATCCGGACCCTGCCGACCGGCGAGCGCCCGCGCGGCATCACTTTTTCGCAGGATCATTCCCGCGTCTATATCTGCGCCTCTGACAGCGACACGGTCCAGGTCATGGACCCGGTTTCCGGCGAGATCCTGCACGAACTGCCCTCGGGCGAGGACCCGGAACAGTTCGTCCTGCATCCGAATGACCGCCACCTTTACATCGCCAACGAGGACGATGCGGTCACCACCGTGGTCGATACACAGACCCGCAGCGTGATCGCCCAGATCAATGTCGGAATCGAACCCGAGGGCATGGCGGTTTCGCCCGATGGCAAGATCGCCATCACCACCTCGGAAACCACCAACATGGCGCATTGGATCGACACCGAGACCCGCGCGCTGTTTGCCAATACGCTGGTCGCCGCCCGCCCGCGCCATGCCGAGTTCACCGCCAATGGCAGCGAGTTGTGGGTCAGTTCGGAAATCGGCGGCACCATCACCGTCTTTGACACCGCCACCCAGATCGAAAAGGGCACGATCGAGTTTGCGGTCAAGGGCGTGCATCCGGACCGGGTGCAACCGGTGGGGTTCGAATTCACCGCCGACGAAAAGACCGCCTTTGTCGCGCTGGGACCATCGAACCATGTCGCGGTGGTCAATGCCGAAACCCTGCAGGTCGAGGACTATATCCTGGTCGGCCGGCGGGTCTGGCATATGGCGTTTTCGCCCGACAAGTCGCTGCTGTTCACCACCAACGGCGTGTCCGGTGATGTCACCGTGATCGACGTGGCCCGGCGCGAAGCGGTCAAATCCATCAAGGTCGGCCGGTTTCCCTGGGGCGCCGCGCTGCGCCCCTGAGTAAATAACCCGTCAATCGGACCACATGCCACCAAAAGGACAGGAAACAAGATGCTGAAACGACTTAAAAAACCCGCCCTGGCCGCAACCTGCTGCCTGATCCTGGCCGGCCCTGGCCTGGCCGATGCTGACGATGACGCACCGCAATTCGGCCTGGCCGGCCTGCTGTCGGCCACGAACAAACAGGACCTGCCCCCGATCAGCCTGTCCGCCGGCATGCCGCTGGCCGACGCCCCCTGGACGCTGAAATCGGGCACCTATTACGAGTTCGAGATCATCGGCGACGGCAGCCAGGAACTGGCGCTGGCGGGCCCCGAGTTCTTTCGCGCCATCTGGGTCGACGAGATCGTGGTCGAGGGCCTGGAGATCCGGCCCCTGGGGCTGGACAGCATCGAGTTCGACGAGGCCGGCGAAATGGAAATCGGGTTCATCGCGGTGAAACCCGGACGCTATCACCTCAGGGTGCCCGGCTCGACCGGCGAAACCCAACGGTTGGAGATCACCATACAGTGACCGGGCTGCGCGTCGAGAATCTGGGATACGCCTATGGCCAAAAGCAGGCGCTGCACGATCTGAGCTTTCGGATCGAACCCGGCACGTTCTGCGCGCTGCTGGGGCCCAACGGGGCCGGAAAATCGACCCTTTTCTCGTTACTGACACGGCTGTTCGTGGCGCCTCGAGGCCGCATCCGCATCGCCGGGCACGATCTGGCCCGGGATCCGCATGGTGCCCTGCGCAGCATGGGCGTGGTGTTCCAGCAGCCGACGCTGGATCTGGATTTGACCGTGCTGCGGAACCTGACATATTTCTCGGCGCTGCACGGGTTGTCCGGCAAGGCGGCACGGGTGCGCATCGACGCGGTGCTGGACCGTCTGGACATGCGCGAGCGGCTCGGCGAAACCGTGCGCGATCTGAATGGCGGCCACCGCCGGCGACTGGAAATCGCCCGCAGCCTGATCCACCGCCCAGAGGTGCTGTTGCTGGACGAGCCGACCGTCGGCCTGGACGCCGCGACCCGCCGCGCCATCACCGATCACGTGCATGATCTGTCCGCGCGCGACGGACTGACGGTGTTGTGGGCGACCCACCTGACCGACGAGGTTCGCGATACGGACAAGGTGCTGATCCTGCACCGGGGCCGGCTGCTGGAAAACGGGCTGGCCCGGCCCGGGCGCGGGGCGCTGTCGCTGAACGACCATTTCCTGGCCCTGACCGGAGCGGCGGCATGATCGCCGCGCTGACAGCCCTGCGGGCCATCGCCACGCGCGAGGCGCTGCGCTTTGTCGGCCATCGCAGCCGCTTTGTCGCCGCTCTGGTGCGCCCGCTGTTATGGCTGGTGGTCTTTGCCGCCGGGTTCCGCGCCGCGCTGGGCCTGTCGATCACCCCGCCCTATCAGACCTATACCACCTACGAGGTTTATATAGTGCCGGGGTTGTGCGGCATGATCCTGCTGTTCAACGGCATGCAGAGTTCGCTGTCGCTGGTCTATGATCGCGAAATGGGCTCGATGCGGCTATTGCTGACCAGCCCGCTGCCGCGCTGGTGGCTGCTGATCTGCCGGCTGCTGGCCAGCACCGCGATCTCGATCCTGCAGGTCTATGTCTTTCTCGGTGTCACCGCCCTCTATGGCATCCGCTTTTCCGCGACCGGCTATGTCACTCTGTTGCCAGCGCTGCTGCTGGCGGGGATCATGCTGGGCGCGCTGGGGCTGGCGCTGTCCTCGACCATAAAGCAGCTCGAGAATTTCGCCGGGGTGATGAATTTCGTGATCTTCCCGATGTTCTTTCTGTCCACCGCGCTTTACCCGTTGTGGAAAATGGCCGAAAGCTCGGAACTGCTGCACGACATCTGCGCCGCGAACCCGTTTACCCATGCGGTCGAGCTGATCCGTTTCGCACTGTACGGGCAGTTCAGCGCAACCGCCTTTCTGATCACCGCGCTGGCCGCCGCCGGGCTGCTGGGATTGGCCTGTTGGGGGTATGATCCGGCGCGCGGCATGATCCGGCGCAAAAGCTGAACCGGCACGGAGGCTGAGTTGCAATCGACCCCATCCCTGATGATCCTGATGCTGATCCTGACCGGGGGACCGGCACTGGCCCAGACCGGGGACGACGCGGGCACGCTCAACCCCGAGGAAATGACGCTGGGCCGCATGATGGACAACATCCGGCGCGGACAGACCGACATGACGACCTGTGCCAGCGGCTATCTGATCACCAAATCCGGCCGCCACGGTCTGGCCCGCGAGCTTTTCCGGCGCTGCGCCGAGGCGGGCTATACCGGCGCAATGACATGGATGGGCCAACTCGAAAACAACGGGCTGGGTGGCGCCTATGATCCGGATGCGGCCGCCGAATGGGACCGGCAGGCCGCCGAATCCGGCGATCCGGTGGGCAAGTTCAACTATGGCTTGGCCCTGATGCGCGGTCATGGCGTGGCCCGCGATCCGGTTCGCGGACGGGCGCTGATCGACGAAGCCGCACGCGACGGTCTGGCCATCGCGAAACGTCTGCAGGGCGCAGGTTACGATCTGGACGAGGTCACGCCCGACGCGGACAACTGGAAATACGCGCCGCTTTTCTGAACCTTCATCCGATTCACGCGCCACGTTAAGTTTCACGACGATATCCCTGCCACTTATTGTTTTTGCCGGATCGTCGCGCACCCGGAAACCGCGCGTATGATCAGCGGGAACTGGGGCGGAAACAGCACGTCTCGCGCCGCCCCCTTTGCGTCGGCCCAACGCGTACGACCATGGTGCAATACCGCCCGCGCCCGGCATTCCCGATACTGCGGTTGGCCGGCGTCCGCACATCCGGGGCGCTGGCATTGGAACAAGGACATATGGGAGGAGCCCACATGAATCGCTTTATCACCGTGGTTGTTGCCGGCGTCATGATGGCAGGCGCCAGCCATGCCGGCGTGACCGAGGAAGACCTGCAAAACGACCAATCCGTCACCACTCAAATTCTGACCAACGGCATGGGGCGGCATCTGCAGCGCTTTAGCCCGCTGGACACCCTGAACAAGGAGAATGTCAAACATCTGTCCCCGGCCTGGGCCTTTAGCCTGGGCGGCGAAAAACAGCGCGGCCAGGAATCCCAGCCGCTGATCTATGACGGCGTGATGTACATCACCGGCTCTTACAGCCGCGTCTATGCCATCGACGTCAGGACCGGCGCGGAATTGTGGCAGTACGACGCCCGCCTGCCCGAGGGCATCCTGCCCTGCTGCGACGTGATCAACCGGGGCGGTGCCATCTATGGCGACAATTTCTATTTCGGCACGCTGGACGCGCGCATCGTGGCGCTGGACCTCAAGACCGGCGACGTGAAATGGCGCAAGAAGATCGCCGACTACAAGGCCGGCTATTCCTATACCGCCGCGCCTTTGATTGTGAACGGGCTGGTGATCACCGGCAATTCCGGCGGCGAATTCGGCATTGTCGGCGAGGTTCAGGCGCGCGACGCGGAAACCGGCGAACTGGTCTGGACCCGTCCGGTCATCGAGGGCCACATGGGCACGCTGAACGGCGAGGAAAGCACCATGACCGGGACGCTGAACGCGACCTGGCCGGGCGACATGTGGAAGACCGGCGGCGGTGCAACCTGGCTGGGCGGCTCTTATGACATCGAGACCGACACGCTGGTCTTTGGCGCCGGCAACCCGGCCCCCTGGAACAGCCACCTGCGCAACGCCGGCACGCCGGTCGAAGGCAACACCGGCGACAATCTCTATGCCGCCAGCCGCATCGGAATCGACCCGGCGACGGGCGAGATCAAGTGGCATTTTCAGACCACCCCGCGCGAGGGCTGGGACTATGACGGTGTCAACGAAGTGGTCGCCTATACCGACCGCGCCGGCAACAAGCGCTTTGCCACCGCCGACCGCAACGGGTACTTCTATGTGCTGAACCGCGAGGACGGCGCCTTTGTCAGCGCCGCGCCCTTCGTCAAGGACATCACCTGGGCAACCGGCATCGACGACACCGGGCGGCCGATCTTTGACGAGGCCAACCGCCCCGGCAACCCGGCGGCCGCGGCCGATGGCAAAAAGGGCGACGTGATCTTTGCCAGCCCGTCCTTTCTGGGCGGCAAGAACTGGATGCCCATGGCCTATAGCCAGAACACCGGCAATTTCTATGTGCCGTCCAACGAATGGGGCATGGATATCTGGAACGAGCCGATCAGCTACAAGAAGGGCGCGGCCTATCTGGGCGCTGGGTTCACCATCAAGCCGAACTACGAGGACCATATCGGCTCGCTCAAGGCGATCGACCCGGACACCGGCGAAATCAAGTGGGAGTTCAAGAACGAATCCCCGCTGTGGGGCGGCGTGATGACCACCGCCGGCGGGCTGGTCTTTACCGGCACGCCCGAAGGCCGGTTCATTGCCTTTGACGACGAAACCGGCGAGGAATTGTGGTCGTTCCAGACCGGTTCGGGCATCGTCGGCCAGCCGGTCACCTGGGAGCAGGATGGCGAGCAGTTCGTCTCGATCATTTCCGGCTGGGGCGGTGCGGTGCCCCTGTGGGGCGGCGAAGTCGCCAAAAAGGTGAACTATCTGAACCAGGGCGGCATGGTCTGGACCTTCAAGCTGGCCAAATCTATGGCCGCCAAGAACTGAGCGCAGCCCCGGTCCCCATGCAACGAACGCGCGCCCCGCGGGGCGCGCGTTTTGCTGTTCTACGACCTTAGGCGTATACCTGATTAGCCGGGTCTTTGCTATGATGTCAGGCAACGCCAGCAGCAGGGAAAGCCCATGCGCCTGATGATCGACACGCCGGAACCACGCATTTTTCACTCGGCCCTGATCGTGGACGATCATCCGCTGTTCTGCGACGCGCTGTCGATGACCTTGCAGGCGGTCTCTGGAATCAGCAGCATGCACACCGCACCGACCTTGCAGGAAGCGCTCGATCTGATCGGGCAGAAGACGCAGGTCGACCTTGTCGTGCTGGATCTGAACCTGCCGGACGTGAACGGTCTGGACGGTCTGTTGCGGCTGCGCAATGCCACCAAAAGCCCGATCGTCGTGGTCTCGGCGATGGCGGACAACCGCATCATCAGCTCGGTCATCCATGCCGGTGCCTCGGGGTTCATCCCCAAGCACAGCCAGCGCGACGTTTTCCGCCAGGCCCTGACAGCCCTGCAACAGCGCGAAACCTACATCCCGGCGGGCTACGACCTGCTGCAGGAACCCGGCCTTGCCGACCCGGACGATGCCGTGAACCGGCTGGCCTCGCTGACCAATCAGCAGGCGCGCATCCTGCAACTGATCTGCGAAGGCAAGCTGAACAAGCAGATCGCCTATGAGCTGTCGATCGCGGAAACCACAGTCAAGGCCCATGTCACGGCGATCATGCGCAAACTGGGCGTTCAAAGCCGGACCCAGGCCGTGCTGATCGCCAAGCAGACCAGCTTTGCAAATGTCTTGCACGACACGCATCCCCCCGCCTAGGCTGGCGGGCGTCAGTCAGGGAGGAATTGCATTGGGTCAGGTCCGCGGTCCGTCCGGCGCATTGTCCGGGACGGCCGACATAGTACGGTCCGGCGTCGTCGATTGCCAGGCCGCGGATGCCCTGGAGCAGCTGACCCGGGCCCTGTCTCCGGGCGACCTGTCTCTGGTCGTGCTGTTCCTGTCGCCGCAAACCGATGTCCCGCACCTGATCGACGAGGCCCGGCGCATCTTTGCGCCGGCACCGGTCGTCGGTTGCACCACGGCGGGCGAGATTGCCGACGCGGGTTATACCGAAGGCAAGATCGTCGCGCTCGGCTTTCCGCAAAGCCATTTTCAGGCCCGGACCATCCTGATCGACGATCTTGACGCCTTTGATGCGCAGGCGCTGATCGAGAGGATGATCCGCAACCGTAATCATCTGGCACGGGAAACGCCGGACTGGATTTCGGATTTCACCTTTCTGCTGATCGACGGATTGTCGACCAAAGAGGACACGCTGACCTCGCAACTGTCCGTCGGGTTGGGTCCGGTGCCGTTCTTTGGCGGCTCGGCGGGGGACGGAACCGATTTCGAAAAAACCTATGTGCTGCATGGCGGACGTGCGCATTCCAACGCCGCCGTCCTGATCCAGTTGCGCAGCGACTGCCCGATCCGGGTGTTCAAGTCCGACCACCTGGTGCCCGCCGACATGCGCATGGTGGTGACCGGGGCCGACCCGGCCCGGCGCACGGTGCACGAGATCAACGCCGAACCGGCCGCGCGCGAATATGCCCGCCTGCTGGGCAAGGACCCCGAGCAGCTGACCACCTTTACTTTTGCCGCCCATCCCCTGGTGGTGCGGATCGGCGATCAGCACCATGTGCGGGCGATCCAGCGGGTCGCGGAAAATGGCGATCTGGTGTTCTTTTCCGCCATCGACGAGGGTGTCGTGCTGACCGTGGCCGAGTCCGAAAACATGGTGACCCACCTGGGGCGCCTGATGGACGACCTGCGCCAGCCGGGGCGTCCCGAGGTGATCCTGGCCTGCGACTGCATCCTGCGCCGGCTTGAAGCGCAGCAGAAACAACTGACCAACGACCTTTCGCGTCAGTTGTCGGAAAACCGCGTTCTCGGGTTCTCCACCTATGGGGAACAGGTCAACTCGATGCACGTGAACCATACCCTGACCGGTGTCGCCATCTATCCGCCCGAGAAGCGCTGACCCATGGCGCGCGAACTGATCGACCCGCGGGATTCGCTGGAGCGGCAGAACGAAAAGCTGCTGAAAATCACCAGCACGCTGATGCGCCGGGTCGAACAAAGCAGCGAGTCCACCGGCGTCGCCTATGCCCAGTTCCAGCGCGCCGTGATGCTCGAGGAAGAGGTTCGCCTGCGCACCCGCGAACTGGAACGGGCGCTGGATCTGTTGAATGTTTCCAACGCCAAACTGGCCCGCGCCAATGCCGAGACCGAAGCCGCCCGGGCCAATCTGGCGAACGCGATCGAAACCGTGCAAGAGGGTTTTGCCCTGTTCGACCCGCAGGACCGGCTGGTCATGTGCAACAGCCGTTTCGGCAAGCACATGCTGGACATCCATCCCCTGCTTGAACCCGGTCTGCAATTTGACCGCTATGTGCATCTGGTGGCCAACAGCCCCTATCTGTCCCTGCCCGAGGGCGAGACCCCGCAGGATTGGGAAACCTACCGGATGGCGCGGCACAAGGACAATCACGCGGTGTTCAACGCCCGGATGGCCGGCAGCCGCTGGCTGCAGGTCAGCGAGCATCGCACCGCGGATGGCGGCACGGTGATCATTCAGACCGACATCACCGACATGATGCGTCTGGAGCGGCGGGAACGCGACCGGCTGCGCGACGATCAGGCACGGCTGATCAAGGCGACCCTGGAACATCTGAATCAGGGTGTCTGTATCTTTGACGATCAGAATCGGCTGGTGGACTGGAACCGGCGGTCAGGCGAATTGCTCGCCATCCCGGCCAACCGCCTGCAACTTGGCACGTTTTTCAGCTCGATCTACGATCAGATCCGCCCGAACCTGCGATTTCATGGCCCGATAGGACATGGTGACGTCGAGGCCTGGGTGGCCGACCGCACCGGCCGTGCGCCGCTGTCCTTTGAGATCGGCATCGGCAAGGACCGGGCGCTGGCGGTTCACGCCCAACAGATGCCGGACCGCGGTTTCGTGATCAGCTTTACCGACGTCACCGACGAGCGTGCAGCGGCGCGGGCCATGACACAGGTGAACGAAACGCTGGAACAGCGGGTGGCGGAACGCACGCTGGAACTGGAAGATGCTTTGTCCGAGGCCGAGCGGGCGAACGCCTCGAAATCGCGCTTTGTGGCGGCGGCCAGCCATGACCTGCTGCAACCCCTGTCGGCGGCCAAGCTCTATGTCGCGTCGCTGCAGCACGAGGTGACGGCGCCGGAACAGAATGCGCGCCTGTCCAAGGCCGGCAATGCGCTGGTCAGCGTCGAACGCATTCTCGATGCGCTGCTGGACATCTCGCGGCTGGACTCCGGCCTGGCCTCGGTCGACATCTCTACCATCCGCCTCAAGGACATGCTGCGTCGGCTGAGCGACGATCTGGAACCCCTGGCGCTGCGCAAGGGGCTGGATTTCCGGCTGGTCGATTGCGACGCGCTGGTGGAAAGCGATGCCTCGTATCTGCGGCGCATCCTGCAGAATCTGGCTTCGAACGCGATCCGGTATACCGACCGCGGCAAGGTCCTGATCGGGGTGCGTCATCACAAGGGTTCGGTCCGGGTCGAGGTCTGGGACACCGGCCCCGGCATCCCCGAGGATCAGCAGGAGCGGGTCTTTGACGAATTCCACCGCCTGAACGCCACCGCCAACCCGTCCGAAGGCATGGGGCTGGGTCTGGCCATCGTGGAACGGGCCTGCCGTTTGCTCAAGCACCCGCTGCACCTGACGTCGCGGGTCGGGGCCGGCACCTGTTTTGCGGTTGAATTGCCGCGCAGTACAGCCATTCATCGTCCCGTGCCGGCGCGTGTTCCGGCCTCCGGGCCTTCGCTGGAGCAGAATATCGCGGTTCTGATCGAAAACGACGCCGATCTGCGCAGCGCCATGACCATTACGATGCAGAACTGGGGGCTGGACGTGCTGCCCTGCGCCTGTCTGCAAGAGGCCGAAGAGCTGCTGCGCGAGGTCGATCTCGCTCCGGATGTAATCGTGGCCGATTTCCAACTGGATGATGGCGCGCTGGGAACCCAGGCGATCTCGGCGATCCGCAGCGCGCATGGACCGGTGCCGGCCTGCGTGGTCAGTGCCAATCGCTCGCCCGCGCTGCAGGACGCCTGTGAAACACTGGGCGCGGCGCTGATCCACAAACCGATCGATCCCGACGAATTGCGCAGCTTTCTCGAGACCGTGCTGGCCTAGCGCCTGCAGATGTCCGACCGGGTCAGGAACCGTCGGCCGCTGCCGTTCTCCAGCGAGAACATGCCGCCGATCCCCTCAATCGCATCGATGACCAGATCGGTATGTTTCCAGCGGTCATACTGGTCGGCATTCATGTAGAACGGCACGCCGCCGATTTCACCGACCAGCACGTCAGAGTCACCGACGATATAGTCGCCCTGCTGGAAACACATCGGCGCCGAGCCGTCGCAACAGCCGCCGGATTGGTGAAACAGCAGCGCCGGACCATAGCGCGACTTGAGATCGTCGATCAGAGCCAGGGCCGCATCCGTCGCCGTTACCTTCATGGTTTCCGTCATGGCATCCTCCGGAACGCAGAAATGGGCCCGCCGGCCCCACGCGTTGCGCGGGGGCCGGCCGGCATCGAGGCTTGATCAGAAGAAGCCCAGAGCGTTGGGGCTGTAGGAGACCAGCATGTTCTTGGTCTGGCGATAGTGATCCAGCATCATCTTGTGGTTCTCACGCCCGATGCCCGACTGCTTGTAGCCGCCAAATGCCGCATGCGCCGGATAGGCGTGATAGCAATTGGTCCAGACCCGTCCGGCCTGAATGTCGCGGCCAAAGCGGAAGGCACGGGTGCCGTTGCGGGTCCAGACGCCGGCGCCCAGGCCATAGAGCGTGTCATTGGCGATTTCCAGGGCTTCGGCATCGTCCTTGAAGGTCGTGACCGACAGGACCGGGCCAAAGATCTCTTCCTGGAAGATGCGCATCTTGTTGTGGCCCTTGAACACGGTCGGCTCGATATAGTTGCCGTTTTCCAGACCCTCCAGCGCCGATACGTTGCCGCCGGTCAGCAGCTCGGCGCCCTCGTCCTTGCCCAGTTGCAGATAGGAGGCGATCTTTTCTTTCTGCTCGACCGAGGCCTGCGCCCCGATCATCGTGTCCATGGACAGCGGGTTGCCCTGCTTGACCGCCTTCACGCGCTCGATGGCACGGGCAATGAAATCGTCATAGATCGATTCCTGGATCAGCGCGCGGCTCGGGCAGGTGCAGACTTCGCCCTGGTTCAGCGCGAACATGGCGAACCCTTCGAGGCATTTGTCAAAGAATGCGTCGTCGACATCCATGATGTCCTCAAAGAAGATGTTGGGCGACTTGCCGCCCAGTTCCAGTGTCGCCGGGATCAGGTTCTGGCTGGCATATTGCGAGATCAGGCGGCCGGTGGTGGTCTCGCCGGTAAAGGCGATCTTGGCGATGCGGCTGGACGAGGCCAGCGGCTTGCCGGCTTCCAGGCCGAACCCGTTGACGATGTTCAGCACACCCGCGGGCAGCACGTCGCCGATCAGTTCCATCAGAACCAGGATCGACGCCGGGGTCTGTTCGGCGG
Source organism: Sedimentitalea sediminis (assembly GCF_042687825.1). Taxonomy (NCBI): domain Bacteria; kingdom Pseudomonadati; phylum Pseudomonadota; class Alphaproteobacteria; order Rhodobacterales; family Paracoccaceae; genus Sedimentitalea; species Sedimentitalea sediminis. The sequence goes on from NZ_JBHUQE010000012.1 coordinate 82,703, forward strand.
GCTTCATCACCACGCAATTGCCGGCGGCCAGTGCCGGCGCCAGTTTCCAGACCGCCATCAGCAGCGGAAAGTTCCAGGGGATGATCTGGCCGACGACGCCCAGCGGCTCGGGAATGTGATAGGCATAGGTGTCGGCGTCGATTTCCGAAACATGGCCTTCCTCGGCGCGGATGCAGCCGGCGAAATAGCGCCAGTGGTCAATGCACAGTGCCACGTCGGCGGCGATCGACTCGCGCACCGGCTTGCCGTTGTCCAGCGTCTCGGCCACCGCCAGTTTGTGGTGGTTGGCCTCCATGATGTCGGCAATCTTCAGCAGCATGTTCGACCGTTCGGTGGTCGAGCTTTTTCCCCAGGCGGGGAATGCGGCATGGGCGGCATCCAGCGCCGCCTCGATGTCGTCCGCGTTGGACCGGGCAACCTCGCAGATCACTTCGTTGGTGATCGGCGTGGTGTTCTCGAAATACTGACCCGACTTGGGTTCGACAAATGCGCCGTTGATAAAGTTTCCGTAGCGCGGCTTGAACGGAAATTCGACGTCCAGATGCGATGTATCCAATGCAGAGCTGATCTGCAGGTGTTGAATGTTCATGCCATTCCTCCCCTATGAAAGAGTCCAAAAAACGCACCCCAAACCCATGCCCCAACGGTCGTGATCGGGTCTCTGGTCCGGTGCTGGATCGACAATAGAAAGACCGGCCGGCAAGCGGTATTCGACCTTGGTCGCAGCGGCGCGGACCGCCATCTTGACGCATGGCTGGCAGCCCAACGGCGTCAAGTCAGAGACGCACCGTATCGCACGTCATGCACCGCCGAGAGCGTGGCGTAGGGTTACCAAACTTGCTGTCGTGACAGGTGCCGGACCAAAAATGTTCAGTCGGCGACCTTTTTGCAGATCAGGACTGCAAGCCTATCGAACAGAAAGACGCACCTGTTCTACTGCTCGGCGTTGCACAGTTTTTTGGAATGCAGTGTGGACAGAGCTCGAGCATATGGGGAAGTTGGCCGATCACATGCGATGCGCGGCGAGATCGCCCCGGCGACGTCGCCGGGGCTGCTTTGGTTGAAGGTCAGTGCCCGAGGGTCGCCGCGTCGACGCGGCGCGGATCCGAGGCTCCGAAGAGGTAGCCGCTTTCCTTGTCCACGAGGATCGATTGGGTCGAACCCATCACGGATTTTTCGCTGACCTTGTGGCCCCGCTGTTCGAGCAAACCGATCGTGTCGAGGCTGATGCCGTCCTCAATCCGGATTTCGTCCGGCAGCCACTGGTGGTGGATGCGGGGCGCAAAGGAAGCCTCGGCAACGTTCATCCCGTGGTCGATGACATTCATGATGACCTGCAACGTGGTGGTGATGATGCGCGAGCCTCCAGGCGAACCGGTGACCAAGAACACCTCTCCGTCCTTCATCACGATCGTCGGCGACATCGATGACAGGGGCCGCTTGCCGCCCTCGACAGCATTGGCATCCCCGCCGATCAGGCCATAGGCATTTGGCACGCCGGGCTTGGCGGCAAAGTCATCCATCTCGTTGTTCATGAGAACGCCGGTGCCATCGGCAACCATTCCAGAACCATAAGAGAAGTTGATCGTGTAGGTGTTGGATACGGCATTGCCGTCCTTGTCCACGATCGAGAAATGTGTGGTCTGGTCTGACTCGTAAGGCGCGAGATTGCCCGGTTTGATGGTGATCGATGGGGTCGCCGCGTTGAGGCTGATGCCGGCGCGGATATCGTCGGCATAGGTCTTGGAGGTGATCTCTGCCAGAGGCACATCCACGAAATCGCTGTCGCCGAGATATTCCGAGCGGTCGGCATAGGCGCGTTTCATCGCCTCGGACATGAGGTGAATCGTGTCGGCGGAATTGTGGCCGAGGAAGGAGATCGGATAGTCCTCGAGAACATTGAGGATCTGGATGATATGCGCCCCACCCGAGCTGGGGGGCGGCATTGAAACGATCTCGTAGCCGCGATAGGTACCCCGAACCGGGTCGCGCAGAACCGGCATATAGCCGGCCATATCCTCGACGGTAATGCGGCCACCGGCGGCCTGCACCGCTTTGGCGATTTTCACCGCCGTCTCGCCCTTGTAAAAGCCGTCCGTACCTTCATCGGCGATCTTCTGCAGGGTGTTGGCGAGGTCCGCTTGCACAAGGGTCTCGCCGGGTTCGTAGAAACCGCCGCCTTCCTTGTAAAAGATGCTCTCGGAGGTCGGCCATTTCTTCAGCCGGGATTCAAGCCCCTTGAGACTGTCGGCAAGGCCGGGAGTCACCGCGATCCCGTCGCGGGCAAGGGCTATCGCCGGTTCGATCACTTCGGCGAGGGTCATGCTTCCGTAGTTTTCGAGCGCCATTTGCATTCCGGCAACCGTTCCAGGCACGCCGACGGCCAGACCCGTGAAGCGCGAGAGTTCACTGTCGGCGTTGCCTGCGGCGTCGAGAAACATGTCGCGATCCGCAGACGCGGGTGCCATTTCGCGATAGTCTATGGCCTTGGTTTCGCCGGTTTCCGCGTCATGGATGACCATGAACCCGCCGCCGCCGATATTGCCGGCGCGCGGCAGAGTTACGGCCAGGGCAAAGGCCACGGCAACGCCTGCGTCAACGGCATTGCCGCCTGCCTTGAGGATGTCGAGTCCGATCTGGGCCGCCACCGCTTCCTGCGCCGAAACCATGCCGTTCTCAGCATAAACCGGATGAACGCGGTCGCTCCCGGAGAAGATCGCCGCTTCCTGTGCGTAAAGCGCGGGTGCCGCTGACATGGCAAAGCACACCGCCCCTGTGATAACGTGTCTCATTGAAGTCCTCCCATTTGACTTACGTGTCCTGAGCGTTGCAGTTTCGTGTCAAAGGCGCAACATCGACGTCAGGGCGCCATGCAAAGCTTCAGCACCCCTTGGCGTTGTCACGGCATTCGTGAAGGACTAGCCCTCAAGGCTCTCAGAGGGGCTTGGAAGCTCCTTGATCTGGTCCCGGCGCGCCTTGCGCATCCTTCTTGGCGAGGGGATGGCTCGGTCCCGGCCCACTGAGCCTCGGTAAGGCCCGGAAGCTGTCCAAGGTGCCTCTCTGTGCATCAAGGTAAAGGTCCGACAGGTCGTCAAAGCCGCCTATGGCGTCCTCCTGCACGTCCAACTATTGGCGCAGGGCGTCAAGGGACCGCTCGGACAGCCCGGTATCATTCGACCGTTCCACATACCGATCCAGCGAGGCCGCGAATTGGCTTCGCACCATTTCCCGCATTTGTCCCGCCTGAGCCGTGCCAATGTCTTGTTCTCGCGCATCAATCTCCCACGGGATGCAAGATGGCGAGCCAGATCGCCAGCCCGATCTGGGCACCTGGTGCGAAGGGATATTCTGACTGTGCGGCGCTTGTGGCCCTCNGGCCGCGAATTGGCTTCGCACCATTTCCCGCATTTGTCCCGCCTGAGCCGTGCCAATGTCTTGTTCTCGCGCATCAATCTCCCACGGGATGCAAGATGGCGAGCCAGATCGCCAGCCCGATCTGGGCACCTGGTGCGAAGGGATATTCTGACTGTGCGGCGCTTGTGGCCCTCAGCCCGAGGTAGGAGCCACCGGAAGTAGTAGACTCGGCGGGGTTCTCGGCCGCGATCACCGCCGCCGAGGACGGCGCACGCGTCGCGCTGATCGGGCACGGGACCATCGGCGGCACCTGCGTGAACGTCGGCTGTGTGCCTTCGAAGGCGATGATCCGGACGATGGAAGTGATGCACGCCCCGCGGGCCGCGCAGCGCTTCGACGGCATCGAGCCCAAGGCGCGGATTACCGACTGGGCATCCGTGGTCCGGCAAAAGCAGGCGCTCGCCGACGACCTGCGCGCCGCCAAGTACATCGACGTCCTGCCAAGGCACAGCGGAATCGCCTACATGGAAGGCGCGGCGCAATTTTCCGAAGATGGTAAGCTGACGGTCGCGGGCGAGCCCCTCAAGGCCGGCAAGATCATTCTCGCCACGGGCTCCCGCCCGCATGTGCCGGACATCCCCGGCATAGAGACTGTGTGCGCCCACGACAGCACCTCGATCTTCGAACTGGAGCGGCTGCCCGCTTCGCTGACCGTGGTGGGCGGCGGCTATATCGGAGTCGAACTTGCACAGGTCTTCGCGCGGGCCGGGACGCGCGTGATCGTCTTGACCCGGCGCGGACTACTTCCCGAACCTTCGACAAGGACGTGGCTGCGCTCAGTTGCTGCGCGGGGTGACGCGGAAGGCGCTCAAACAGATCCCTGCGCTGACCGGGCTGCTAGGGCACCGCAAAGCGTCCGCGCGTGCGGTTCGCGAAGGCCACCAGTGACAGCATGACCGGTACCTCGACCAGCACGCCCACGACCGTGGCCAGCGCGGCACCGGAGTTCAGGCCAAAGAGGCTGATCGCGACGGCGACGGCGAGTTCGAAGAAGTTCGACGTGCCGATGAGCGCGCAGGGCGCCGCGATCCGGTGGGGCACACGCAGCGCGTAGGCCGCGACATAGGCCAGCGCGAAGATGCCATAGGATTGGATCAGGATCGGCACCGCGATCAGCGCGATGACCTGCGGCCGGTCGAGGATCACCTGACCCTGCAGCCCGAAGAGGATCATGACCGTCGCGATCAGGCCCACGACGCCCCAGGGCTTTACCCTGTCGCGGAACGCGTCGATGCGTTCCGCCTCACCAAGGCGCGCGCGCGTCCAGAGCCCGGCGACGAGCGGCAGGACGACGAACAGCACCACGGAGAGAAGCAATGTCTCCCACGGCACAGTGATGTCGGTCACGCCCAGAAGGAACGCCACAATGGGCGCGAAGGCGAAGACCATCACGACGTCGTTCACCGAGACCTGCAACAGGGTGTAACTCTCGTCGCCCTTGGTCAGCTGGGACCAGACGAAGACCATCGCGGTGCAGGGCGCCGCCCCCAGCAGGATAAGCCCCGCGATGTATTGCCGAGCGTCGTCGGGCGCGATGAGGTCGACGAACACCACCTCGAAGAACAGGACGCCGAGCGCGGCCATTGTGAAGGGCTTGATGAACCAGTTAACCACCAGCGTGATGGCGAGGCCTTTCGGCTGCTTGACCACATCCCGCAGGCTGCGGGGATCGACGCCCACCATCATCGGGTAGACCATCGCCCAGATCAGCACGGCGACGACCAGGTTGACGCTCGCGACCTCCGTCGCGGCGATAGCCTCGACTAGAGAAGGCGCCGCTGTGCCGATGGCGATACCCGCCACCATTGCGAGGCCGACCCAGACAGTGAGATACCGTTCGAAAATGCTCATAACGACACTGCATCCAGTTCTGTTGCGTCAAGCCGCCCTGCAGCAGAGGCAGAGAGGCCAACCATGAAGGTTGCGGTCCCAAGCATGAGGGGGAGACCGCCGATCTGGTAGGTGAGCCCGGACATGACGGTGCCAAGAAGCCGTCCGCCCGCGTTCGCCATGTAATAGAAGCCCACGTCCATCGTCACGCGCTCTGTCTTCGTGAAGGCGAGGATCAGGAATGAATGGAGCGCCGAGTTCACCGCGAACACCGCACCGAAGACGAGAAGCCCCACCACCAGCGTGATGGTGAGCCAGAATTGCGGTTCGCCTGCGGCGACCGCGGCCACCGTCAGTGCGGCCGGGATCCCTGCAAGCGTCCAGGCCCAGCTGCGGGCCTTGCCCAAGAGGTTGCGCGCGGGCGTGCTGGCTGCACGCAGGAGCCTCGGTGCCATGGCTTGGACCGCACCGTAAAGGATGATCCAAAGCGCCATGAATGTACCGATCATGAAGAAGGCCGCGCGATCGCCCTCGGTCGTGCCGTCGGAGAGGACGGCATAGAAGTAGATCGGGATGCCGACGACGAACCAGACATCGCGTGCGCCGAAGAGGAAGACGCGCGCCGCCGACAGCCAATTCACATTGGCCGATCTGGAGAAGACCTCCGAGAACTTCGCGCCCTTGCGCCCCTTTGGCAAACCTGCAGGCATCAGGATCAGCACCGCGACCAGGATGACGAAGAGAACAGCCGCCATGCCAAGCACAGCCGCCTGAAACCCAAAGGTCGCAAGAAGCGCAGCACCCAGAAGAAACCCAAATCCTTTCACGGCGTTCTTCGAGCCTGTCAGGAGTGCCACCCACCGGAACAACCCATCCCCTTCCCTGGGTGCCAGGATTTTGACCGCCGATTTGGAGGACATCTTGGCCAGGTCTTTCGCAACACCGCTCGCCCCCTGCACCAGCATCACGAAGGCAACGGAGGCCGCGATGGCCCAGGTCGGGTCCAGTTGCGTCAACGCCAGAAGTGCGAGCACCTGAATGCTTAGGCCCGCGTAGAGGGTCGAGGTCAGCCCAAAGCGCGCGGCGATCCAGCCGGCGGAAAGGTTGGTGACCATGCCCGCGATCTCGTAAAGCACAAAGAGATAGGCAAGTTGCACCGGGTTGAAGCCGAGCGTGTGGAAATGCAGCAGCACCAGCATCCTGAGTGCGCCATCCGTTAGCATGAAAGCCCAGTAGGACGCCGTGACGGCAACATAGGCTGACAGACCCTCCGGGCGCGCGGCGCGGTCGGTCACAGCGACTCCCCGACCATCAACGCCACATCAACCAGCCGATGCGCATAGCCCATCTCGTTGTCGTACCAGGCATAGACCTTCACCTGCGTGCCGCTCACCACCATGGTGGAGGGCGCATCCACGATGCTCGACCGTGTGTCGTTGGTGTAGTCTGCGGACACGAGCGGACGCTCCTCGTAGCCGAGGATCCCGGCGAGCGGCCCTTCGGCCGCGGCCTTGAACAACGCGTTCACCTCCTCGACCGTCGTCGGCCGCTCCACCTCGAAGACACAGTCCGTGATCGAGGCATTAAGCAGCGGCACGCGTACGGCATGGCCGTTCAGCCGGCCCGTCAGTTCGGGATAGATCAGTGTGATCGCTGTGGCCGAACCGGTGGTCGTCGGGATCAGCGAGTTCAACGCAGAGCGCGCGCGGCGCAGGTCCTTTGCAGGGCGGTCCACGATCGTCTGCGTGTTCGTCACGTCGTGAATCGTGGTGATCGAGCCGTGGCGGATGCCGATCGCCTCGTGGATCACCTTCACAACCGGCGCCAGGCAGTTGGTCGTGCAACTGGCCGCCGTGACGATCCGGTGCGCCGCGGGATCGTAGATGTCGTGGTTGACGCCGTAGACGATGTTGGCCGCTCCGCCGTCCTTTACGGGGGCCGACACCACCACCTTCTTCACGCCCGCATCGACATAGGGTGCGAGCTTCGCCTCGGTCTTGAAGGCACCGGTGCAGTCGATCACAACGTCCACGCCCTCCAGCGGCAAGTCCGAGAGGTCCCGTGTACCGATGAACGGAATTCGTGTGCCGTTGATCGTCACGCTGTCCGCATCATGGGCAAAATCGGCCTGCCAGCGCCCGTGTACCGTGTCGAACTCCAGCAGATGCGCATGCATGGCCGGATCGCCGATGGCATCATTGATCCAGGCAATCTTGAGCCCGCGCTCAAGCAGCGGTTTGAGGACAAGTTTGCCGATGCGGCCAAGGCCGTTCACTGCATAGGTGGTCATGAGAATTCCCCAGAGAATGTACGGCCGATGTCATCGATCCGCGATTGCAGAGTCAGACGATTCAACAAGTCGAGGTCGAGCGCGGTGAAAAGATCGATCCGATGCTGCAGGGCGCCATATGCCTCCTGAAACGCGAGAGCCTTCTGAGCGTCGTTCCCTTCGGCCTTGACCGGATCGGGAACGCCCCAGTGCCCGGTGACCGGCTGGCCGTCCCAGGCAGGGCACTCTTCATTGGCTGCCTGGTTGCAGACGGTGAAGACAAAATCGAAATGCGGCGCTTTCGGGCCGGAATACTCCGAGATGTCTTTTGACCGCAGGGCCGAGATATCATGGCCCTTTTCCTCGAGAACCCGAACCGCGAACGGATTGAGCTGCGACCCCGGCCGGGTGCCGGCGGAGAAGGCATTGAACCGGTCTCCCGCCTGTTTGCGAAGAATGCTCTCGGCGAAGATTGACCGGGCCGAGTTGCCCGTGCAGATGAACAGGACGTTATATTTGCGATCTGTCGTGGGATGGCTACCCGGTATGGTTGGCAGGGTGAGAGGGGCGCAGAGGTCGGGACGCCCACGGCAGCAGTCGAGGAGCAGGTAGTCGAGTGTCCTCCTGACTTCGTCCATGTCGATTGAGTAGAGGAGCGATGTACCCTCGCGCTCCTGCATCACCAGTCCTGCCTGCATCAACGCGGAAAGATATGCCGACAGAGTTGATGCTTTGAGGCCGAGCGAATCAGCCAACTCACCTGCGGGAACCTCGTCGGGGTATCGCCGTATCAGAAGCCTGAACAGCGCCAGCCGTTGAGGATGACCGAGCGTGGACAGACGAGAAGGAATCGTTGTTTCCATATTTCACGAATATCAGAAATATTGATGCAAACAATATTCAATGGGCGCAGTCGCAAAAACTTCACATGCCGCTTCGACCCCGATCCCGCACCACGGCGTAATTACTCAGCATCTCCACGACCGCCGATCCGTCTGGCAGCAGCGCCAACTCCGCTGCCGCTCGCGCCTAAAACTCCCTGCTGTATTCCACGACCGGCGGACAGGCCGCCAAGCCGTTCGGTTCAAAACCCGCCATCGCGCAGTCGGTCATCCAGCTCGCCCCGATCACGAGGACGGCGAGCCGCCGCCTTGAGCATCCGGCGTTGGATGTCATTGGCTTTCTCCGTGGTTTCAAACTGTTCGGACACCCCCGTGGTGATCATGCGGACGGCGGTCTGCATGGCGGTGCGGCGCACCAGCCGGATGCAGTCGAGCAAGGATCGCAAATCCCGGATATCGCGCGCCGCTTCTTCACCGTCGCGGCCAACATCGGCCCATGCGCGTTTCGCGCCCCTCTCAGGGGCACGTGCCAGGGGCCGCCTGTTCACCAGCGAAATCGACCACTGGACGATTTCCGAGAAGCTCGGTTCACCCTTAAACTCGGCGTCGGGCATGCGGACGAGGCATCGGGGTGGTGGCAGGGGTCAATCCTCCCGCCGCACAGCCGATCTTGCAGCCCCAGAAGGACGTGTGATCGGCCGCAAAATACCCCTCCTGCGCACAAAAATACCCTGCAATTCAACCGTATCGCCCGCCGTCAGCGGCACCAGGGCCTGCAGCCAGAGGGCCGTCGCTTCCGACACATGCGCGCCACTGGTCTCGCCGTGGGACCCTGGGATTTCGGTGCTGCCGTTCAGGACCAGTCGACCGCGCATCCGGGCCGAGGTGCTGGAATTGACCTTGTAGAGAAGCGTTGCGCCCAACAGGTAGGTGCCGTCCACTGGCGCGGTGAAAAGGCCGGTTCCAGCGTCGAACGGGCCCTGATCATTGTAGTCGGTGCTATTGAGGCCGATCTTCGTCCAGGTGCCGACGCCGGCGTAGTTGTCGTAGTTCGTGTACGCCTTGAGCCGGGACGGCCGGGGTTGATCGACGATGCCGGTGGCGTTGTCGACGCTGAGGCCGTCGAAGAAGGTGCTGCCGTCGGATTAGACCGCGACGCGGAATCGGCCCGAGCCGAAGAGGCCGACCGGCGCCTTGGTCACGAACCCGGTCTGCAGCAAAGTCTGTTCAGATCGTTGGACCACCCGCCCCCCGTCGCCTCTCAGGGCGAGGCGAGATAGTCGGCGGAGACGTACCCGGTTACGTTCGGGGCGTTTGCGAGCGAAACCCGGCACCAGAGCTGGTTCATCTCTGTCACACAATCACGCCGGATCAGTTCGGTGCTGTCCGGAAGACCGAGCTTCACCTTGTATCCAAGACTGGGTCCGTAACGCAGCTTCAGAAAGTCGTCCGGCCCGGCCCCCTTGACCACGACACGGCTGCCTGCACCACCGCTGCATCCGGCGACAAAAGCGAGGGCAACAAGCATGAAAATCGATATCCGGCGCATGAACTGAACTCGCTTTGGCAACCTGACTCCGCCGCCTTCAATGGCAGGGCGGCCGAGGCGATGCAATCAGGGATTCTCGAATTGGGCGGCAGCGTCTCTTATCATGCCCGCTGCTTCCGAATTGTCGATATGCGCCAGCGTCCGCCATGCCCGTCAACGCGTGTCGCGGCCTACTTCGATGCGCCGCAGCGCGGTTTGCATTGCGTCTTCGAACTCGGCGCGGTCATAGATATCGTTGTGGCCGGCAGCGGCAATGGTGCGCTCGGCGACAAGGTTTCGCGCCGACAGACGCACGGCTTCTGTCCGGCGCGGCGGAACGACTGTGTCGTCGGCGGCCGCAATCACCGCCACGGGGGCCGACACCGACGCCAGGTCGCCCGCCACGTCCATGCGGTGCCGCAGCAAAAGCCCGACCGGCAGCCAGGGATAGTGCTCGCGGGCCAGCGCCCGGAGATTGTCGAACGGCGTGACGAGGACAAGCCCGGCGACCGGGCGCGACCGGGCGAGATGGGCGGCCGGACCCGCGCCGATGCTGAGCCCGACCACCACGATCCGGTCCGGCGACAGGCGGGCGGCGATGTCGTCATGGATGGCCAGCGCGTCCTGCAGAATCGCCCGCGCGCTCGGCCGGCCCGTGCTGGGGGTGTAGCCGCGATAGTGAAAGGCGACAATGTCCCGCTCGGGGAAGATCCGATGCAGATGCATCGCCAGGTCTTCGGCGTTCCAGGCGTTCCCGCCAAAAGCCAGCACGAGGCTGGAGCCCTCGCGAAGAACCTCAACTGGGGGCAAATGCACGCCGATGAGTTGTTCGCCAGGACCGATGTGGAGAGCGAGACGTTCGGCTGTCGGCGGCAAGGGGGCACCGGGTCCGACTGCCCACCTCGGGAACAGCAGGCGATCCTGAACCAGCGCCATGAAAACGACCGGGACCAGATAAAGGGCCGCGAGGCTGCAGATGACTTTCAGGAACAGGCACATGCGCAATTTTGTCGGCTGCCATCGCGCTGCGCAACCGCGCATCGCTGTCCGCTCAATGCCCCTCCAGCCGCGCCGGCAGGTAGCGAACTGTCGACACATGCCATTTGCCCCCACGACGGGTCTGAATGCCGCGCCTGTTCAGTTCCGCGGCAATGGCGCGCAGGGGGGTGAGGCCTTCGCCCGTGATTGCTTTGAGAACCGGCGCAAGGTCTGCGGCGAAGGCGTCGGCGTTGGCACGAACGGCGGCTTGCAGTGCCACGCCGCCCTTGTCGGCGCGCCGGAGCGCGGCGGCGCCGTTGGGGTTGCCGAGCCTGACGCCGCGGGCCTTTGCAGCGGCCAGCGCCTCCTTCGTCCGCCGCGAGATCGCCTCGCGCACCTGCTGGGCCACGGGGGCCATGATGCCGACGGTCAGGTCGTTGGCCTCGGGCATGTCGACGGCCAGGAAGTGGACACCGCTGGCCTGCAGGCTGAGCAGGAAGGCGGCGTTGCGGCTGAGCCGATCCAGCTTGGCGATCACCAGCGTGGCGGCCCGGCTTGCCAGAAAGTCATCGACGGTCTTGCGTTGTGCTTCCAGACCAAGCCCTGAACGGACCTGCCGAGCGGTGGCGACCGGGCTCGTAGGCGACGACCTTCTGCGCAGCTGCTGCCATGTACACACCTGCCTGACGTTGGTTGCGCAGGTCTGTACGACAAAATCTTGAACGATGTGTAGCGGCAAGCGTCTGATTTCACAGGTTTCCATCGATGGTCATCGCTGTTTCGTCCGCCTCGGCCCGGTTTCCCCGCGCATCGCGGGTGGTCCCCTCCGGGATACCTTAGCTGACCCGGATCACGGCCTGCACCTGCGCACCAGCGGTTTCTTCCTCCAGATCGAGCCGCGTCCGCGCCACCGGGGCGAGACCCGTCTCGCTCATGTAGCGCCCCCTCAGCGCCAGCGCTTGATGGCGATCGAGAGCCAGCGCGATTGCTGTGCACAGCCCGAGGGCGACCGGATCAGGATCTCGTTCAGTTTTTCCGCCACCTCCAGGCGACATTCACCGGGTCTGTCCGCGCCGCGGTGCAGCTTCACCAGACCTGCCGTTCCTAGATTGCGCAGTATTTCCGACGAAGCAAAGACCGCAACGCGGACGGAGCCGCTATTCGATGATCGAGGATGAATGGCCGCTATGGCGAATCTGCAAAGCACGGTCTCGCGCCAACTTGGGACTTAGTTTGTGATTTCACCACCAGCAGGTATGAAGGCAGGGGGGCGAAATCCCACACTGCTAACAGCCCCGTGAAAAGCCGCGCCACCCGATCGATCGGAAATGGGTTGGAGGGGAGTTGTAGACTCAGTTCTTCTTGCAAAAATATAGGGCAATGTATGGAGGCAAGTTGTAGTGAGGCTGGCTACCACCGGTCGACTCCGTGTTGCGGGCGTTTTCAGAATACGAAACATGCTCCTGACCCGCCCCGCGCGGGCGTGTCAGTGTGGGTGTAAGGAACCGATGAGTGTGCGCGGGCATATGTTCAATTTTCAGTTCAACGAACTCAGCCCCGCCGGTCGCCTGGTCTGGATCGTCGGCGTAGGAAGGGTATTCGCTCACGCCGCTGTTAGAATGGTTTCCCGCGCCCACTATGAACCGACCTCCTGCAGCATCAAACAATGACCAGCCCGGCGGGCATGCCCCACCGGCCCTCTCGCTGCGATTGAAGCCAATCACTGCCTGTGACAACAGGCGATTGATCGATTCAATCTCATTGGCAAGTTGGACCGTTTCCGCCTGCGAAACTTCCTGCTGCCGAAGCAATGTTCTGTTCGCCTCAAGTGTCTCCGTTAGCTTTGTTTGAAGATCGGCGATGCAATCGTATGCCCGCTGGAGGTTTCCTGCACCTCCCTCACTGAGATTAGTGCAATCCTGACCGTGGGCGACCGAGGCCAAAATTGCCATCGTCACAGCTGCACACCAAATTTTTCCTTGCATCGTATAACCTCCGTGTCGATGTTGTTGCTGGCTTCCAGGCAATCTTGGTATGTTTCGAAAAAGAAAGTCCAAGCACTGCGTGAGAAAGAGCCCAACGGCGTTCCGGGGTCTGTGAGGACGATTAGAGCACCATTCAGAACAACGACGAGGCCAATGGCCTTGCCAATACCTTCGACATAAAGAACCCATTTAGGCTTTTGTGACACGTCCAGCTCATTCGAAATATTCCAAGTTCATAGCATAAAAAAGCATTTCTAACCACAAGTGCTTTGGACGATTGGTGCGCATGATCTAACCAGCGCGCCGTGAGCAGACATTTGTTTACTGCGCAGCAACCATCAAAGAGGGCTCGTTGCGGACTTGCGGCGTTGCAGCGAATTTCCCGGTATCCAGCGAATGTGGATGTCGGCTTTCAAGGGCACGCCGTGATCGGTTCGCACCTGCGGATACCTTGCGCCAGATACGCCGTTTCGCACCGCCCGCTGCCCGGCAACACATGCATGGCATGTGTGAGAAAAGGCTTGCGGGCATTCCACTCGCCTTCACCTTCGGCCTTGAAACCAGTGCTATCCCTTGTCCGGCAGGGCATTCGAAGAAATGTCCCGAGAGTGTATCGGCGCATTGCCGCCGTTTGCGCGCTTCGCTGGTAGGCCCATTATTCCATACTGCGCGCAACCCGTCCAAATTTTGACGAGAGGGCCGCCCTCTCGCCGCTTTCCCGGTTTGCGTTGCAAGGTTAGCCCGTACCGCGACAGGGAGGCCCGGGGAAAGAGGAGGTCAGGCTTCAAGCGCGAGTTCTGCAACAATGCGCCGTCGCAACCGGCTCTAACCGAACATTGGGCAGATTGCCAAATGCCCTGCCCGATTTGCGCCAGACCAGCCATCCCCGGAATTCAGAAACTCACGGCATGGAGAGCATGGTTGGCCCATCAGATCACTATTTACAGATTCTGAAACAATCTGCGTCTGTTGGGCGACCATCCGCATCGTGCGTCACTGGTTGCGCACCCTTCTATCCACCGAAACCCGTTCTTGCCCCTCCAGATTTGCCAAATCCGCCACGTGAAGCAGCTGTTGCGCGTGTCATTGGTGTTTTCCCGATCGTCGTGGCCGGGCGGACGAACTGGGAGGTGTTCAGCTTTGTCGAGCCACGGTTGTTCGAAAAGGTGCTGGAGCGCGTGGCGTTGGTATATCGCCCATCAGAGGTTTTGTAGAGAGGTTGAGCCGCAGACATTCCTGCCCGCCCGCCCAGCATGTTGCCGATAAGATAGCCAGCCAGAAGAGGCATGAAGATGCTCCCAGACCCGCCTTGTGTCGCGCTGGCTTCAGAGCCGCAGGCGCCTTCGCCGTGCTGCTCCTGGCAAACTTCAAGGCTGTCGTAGCGGGGCGCGGATTCAACGTGCAGGGTTTCGGCCTGCGAAAAGGAGGTTTCGCAATCCTGCGACGTGAACATCCCGCCGCGCGACGCCTCATCGAGGCAGCTTTGAAGATCCGGGAAAGCGGCGGCGTCGACCTGTTCCTCGCGGCATCCCGCGAGCGCAAAGGCCGCAGCGCCGATGATTGTGATGGAAACCCGTCTTGAGCGTTTGGTCATATCAATCGTCTTTCTGTCGAAGGCCGGCGGGACGCGCGTGTCACGCCACGATATAGTGCGGTTTGAAGCGGGACAAATCCTGGGTGATGCGGGACCGATCTTCGCGGATGCCGATGCCGGCACAGCCTTGCCCCACGATCCAGGCGCCGACCACCGGGTGAAATCCGTCGAATGTCGGCAAAGGCGCATAGGCCTGGATGATGCGGGGGTGTTCGGCATACTCGGTGTTTTTGGACTGCTCGATCACTTCGCCAGACTGGAGGATCGAAACCGAGGCGCCTTCCCGCGACAGGATCGGTTTGCGCACATGGCCAGCGATCAGTTGAGCCTCGGCGCGCGCGAAGGCAGACGCGGTCTCGACCGAAGCCGCGCCGCGTGTCCGCATGGCATCGCCGATGTCGGCCTCGAAAAAGGCGGGCAACAGGTTCGGATGGCCCTCGAACATGTTCCAGAGCACCGGCAAAAGCCCCTTGTTGGACAACAGCGCCTTCCAGGCCGGTTCCAGAAACAGACACCCCGATCCCGCGATATGATCAGCATACTCATCGCGCAACAGGTCTTCCCATGGGTAGAGCTTGAACAGAACCGCGATCCTGCGATCCTCATCATCCAGAAACTGGCCGTCGTCGCTGAGCGCGATCTTGTCGAGATCGCAGTAATGCGCCCCCAGCCCGGCTTCGCGCGCCGCCCAGCCCATGGTTTCGACCGTGCCGTAATCTTCCGGGTTGCCGGCCACGGCCGTGAAATGCAGATCGCTATTCGTCTCAAAGACCTCGTCAAACCGTGCGACCAGCGCCTCATGGATCCCGTTGAACTGGTCCGTCCCTTCGGGAAGCACGCCCGATCTCAGTTGATCTTCAAGCCACTGCCACTGGAAGGCCGCGCTCTCATAGAGAGAGGTGGGTGTATCTGCGTTATATTCCATAAGCTTGGCAGGCGACTGGCCGTCATAGGCGAAATCAAACCGCCCGTAGATCTCAGGATCGCCCCGTTTCCAGCTTTCGGCGACAAGGTCACGATGGGCGTCGGGGATCGCAAGTCGCTCCATCAGGCTTTCACTGGCGATGATTTCGGCAACCGCCTCTCGGCACATGGCATGAAGCTCGGTGGCGGGGTCCTCCAGATCGGTCTCGATCTGATCGAGCGAAAAGGCATAAGCCGAGCTTTCATCCCAATACGGTTCGCCATACATGTCAGCAAACGTAAATCCGACGTCTTGGGCATGATCGCGCCAATGTGGCCGCTCGAGCAAAGTGATCTTTTGCAAATGTCCGCTCCCTGGTGTCCTGACAGCGTTTAGATGGAATTGAAATCGGCAACCAGACATGGTTTTAGGGAATGCCAGAAGTTTGGATAAATCTGAGTGGACCTGTCCCGGTTTCGTATCGCCCAAAGCACTCGTATTTGCCACCTTGCGTTCGAAAGCGAGTGCCCCCTACGCGCGTTACGAACAAGATGGGTTCACTGAAGATGGCGACATAACGACGGCTCTGGCTACGAACGACGCAAGTGCGGATAGTCTGATCGGAAGCGTCGGTATCAACGTGACCGGGCCAGCGTTTGGTGGTGGTCTCATCCCCCCCTGCGGTTCATAAGGTATGAACGAGATTTTCTTGCCGCATCCGACGATACCCACGATATTGACGCGGCCTTTGCCGCGTCCCCTGGCATCTCTCAGTCTTTTGTCCCACCCATCGAGGCGAAAATGCGGTTTCGATCGGATTGGATCTGGGCACTGTCGTCGGCGCGTCGGTGGATGCATCTGCCGGTGTGGTCTACCAAAGAAACAGCAACGCAGATGAGATCGGCGGCGGCGCCCAGATCACATTGCGTTTTCAAGACCAGTTCGTATCATTGATCACTGACGGAGTTCACGTATGAATACCTATCTAAAGCTGTGTGCATTAGCTGCTGCAGTACTCCCGCTCTCGGCCTGTGTGGAAACATCGTCACCTACGGGCGAGGCTTCGGGAGCCGAAGCCGTTGCCGCAACAAATTGCATTTCCCAAGTCGACGCGACTGTTGGGGTCAACGGGTCTTCGGTCAACGACGTTACAGTGCTCGATGACGGCTTCAGCCTGCTGATGAAGGTGCCCGGCGCGGAGGACTTCTGGGTCTGCGAGACCAGTCCTTCGGGTGCCGTAACGTCGGTTTTCTATATGGGCGGAGGATAGCGATCCGGTTTGCCAGCGTGATCGAAGCTGGAAGACCGCAGAACGAATGCCTGAACCATCTGTGGCAAACAACTCAAAAGAGGTAGGACGACAACCATGATACAATCAATCAAAACGTGTCTGAGCAAGTACCTCACTTTTTCTGGGCGGGCTTCGCGGTCATGGCCGTGCTAACCGGAGCCATTGCGTTCTCGGCGCATAAAACGCTGTCGGCGAACCCCGATGCGCTGCGAGGGCCTGCCGCATTTCTTGGAACAAGCGGCTTCGTGATCGTAGGTGTTTTGCAATTGCTTCTGGCATTGCTGCTTTTGCGGTGGCTCACGCGCCCATCTGATCCCGCCCCCAACGCATACGGTGATCCCGTATGATCATCGATCTTGCCCCATCGCTCCGGTGTCATCCATTGAAAGGGTTTCCTATGTCTCGGCTCTTTTCCATTTTCTTTCTGGTTTTTGCGCCTCTGCAAGCGATGGCTGAATGGCAATTCAATGGGGGAGACAGTCCAAACGCGTTCACACAAACGGCCAACATGACGCTTGAGTTGCAATGTGACCGCATGCGTTTTGCGCCAGCAGGATACGAAGCCAGTCAGGACATGACCAACAAACAAGGGCTGTCGATCCGATTTATGAAAGACGGCAAAACCGAGGTCGGGTCCTTTCAGGCGGGCGCACAGAACAGTTCGATTCAGATCGTCGACGATTATCCAGTAGAAATCGAATTCTTCGACCCGGCGGATTACCAATTCGTGTTGGAGCAAATGGCTGCCAATTCGACGCTGGACCTGTCCATGGTCGATAAAAATATCACCTACGGGGTATTTGACCTCACAGGGTCCGCCGCCGCCATACGGTCCCTTACAAGCGCGTGCCAGAGCACCGCGTCAGTCTCGCCCGAAGCGCCAGAAGGTGTTGTCTATTGTGGAGGTGGGGCAGTGAAACGCCAGATTGAATACGTGATCATCGAGAACTCGAACAGCGACTGGAACGCCACCGTCACAGTGAATGGTGAAAGCATCAAGGCAATGACGGCCTACAGCTATTTCGGTGATGCAGAGCCGCCGCGCGGATTTATCGTTGCATTGCTGGGTGAAGACCGTTCCGAATTTCTCGTCTTTGAAGATCAGGACCAGCGTTGGATCGAATATGGGGATTATCGATATGACCAATGCAACTAGTCCGCAACGTGCCAGGCTCTGCACGACACTTGCGTTGGTATCCGCAACAGGGACGGCCATTTGTTGGACCTTCTATGCTCTAAAGGGCGTAGAAGTCGCCAGTGACGGAACGCTGGACGGAGCATTCCACCTTCTGGCGATGAGATGGCTCTTGCCGGCGATCGCTGCGAGCTTTTTGGCCACGTCCGTTTTCACTATTGCGCGACGTTGATCATGCGAGCTGCTTTTCAGGCCATAACGGGATTGGCCCTTATCGGTGCCGCGTTTGGAGGTGGCATGGCCTTGCAATCGTACTTCTATCAGGACGCGTGCCTGGACATGGGCGGGGGCCAAAACCCCGGAAACCATCCGATTTGCGTTGTGGTGAAACAGCCAGACTGGATCACCATCGGCCCGTTGACCCTCAAACCAGACCAAGCCAAGGAAGTTTCTGTCACCACAGTCTCAGAGGGTACCTCTGCAGTTACTCTAAAAATCAGCGCGTTAGCGACCCACGCGATCACTGGTCTATTGACTGCTGCGCGCGGGCAGGAAATCAGTGTGTCGGTTGGAGAAACCGTTGTATCTGAGGTGATTGTTCAGGAAGCGATTTCAAACAGTACTCTTGTTTTCATCATGTCAAATGAAGACGCCTCACGTCTAGCCGGAGTTTATTGATGCAATTTCAATCTTGTTGGTATCAAGAATGACCTAAGGAAAGGCATAAAAACAGAGCCAGTCCGCACCAGCTTCGCCCGCCGCTGGGACTAGAATGAAGGGTTTCGCATGAACAAACTCGCCATTGGATCGATCGCATCTGTCGTCACAATGCTTGTCGGTTGTGCAGACACGGTCTGGCAAGGATACGCAGGTCAAGACGTTCAATCGGTCGTGCTTGATCAGGGCCCGCCCGGTAATGATTGACTTGAGCCCCGACTTCCCTCCAGCT
>NZ_JBHUQE010000013.1:0-93757 GCF_042687825.1 Sedimentitalea sediminis
ATACCAGATAAATAACGCGCAGCGCCGCAGAACCGCCGTCCCCGACATACCGGGTGTCGGAATGTCACGAGTGGATGGCACCGTCGCCACAGGCTAGCGCGGCTTCGCGCACGGCTTCGGAATAGGTCGGGTGCGCGTGGCAGGTCATGGCCAGATCCTGAGCAGCGGCACCGAATTCCATCGCGACGCAGACCTCGTGGATCAGATCGCCGGCACCAGGGCCGATGATATGCGCGCCCAGAATGCGGTCGCTGTCCTTGTCGGCCAGGATCTTCACGAACCCGTCGGCGGCGAAATTCGCCTTGGCCCGGCCATTGCCCATGAACATGAACTTGCCGACCTTATAGGCGCGTCCGGCCTCTTTCAGGGTCTCTTCGGTCTCGCCGACATTGGCGACCTCGGGATGGGTGTAGATCACGCCGGGAATGACGCCGTAATTGACATGGCCATGCTTGCCCGCGACCACTTCGGCGGCGGCCATGCCCTCGTCCTCGGCCTTGTGCGCCAGCATCGGGCCGTCGATCGC
Source organism: Sedimentitalea sediminis (assembly GCF_042687825.1). NCBI lineage: Bacteria > Pseudomonadati > Pseudomonadota > Alphaproteobacteria > Rhodobacterales > Paracoccaceae > Sedimentitalea > Sedimentitalea sediminis. The sequence continues at coordinate 527 of NZ_JBHUQE010000013.1, forward strand.
ATCGCCAATGGCATAGATGCCCGGCACGTTGGTCTGCCATTGGGCGTTGGTCTTGATCTGACCGCGCGGCGACATCTCGACCCCCAGCGCATCCAGCCCGAGACCGTCCGTATAGGGCTTGCGCCCGGTCGCGACCAGCACCACGTCGGCGTCCAGTTCGTGTTCGCTGTCATCCTTGCGCAGCTTGTAGGTGACCTTGGCCTTGGTCTTGCTCGCCTCGGTTTTCTGCACCGCCGCGCCCATGATAAAGTCCAGCCCCTGTTTTTTTAGGATGCGCTGAAAGCTCTTTTGCACTTCGCCATCCATGCCCGGGGTGATCGCGTCGAGGAACTCGACCACGGTGACCTCGGCTCCGAGGCGGGAATAGACGCTGCCCAGCTCCAGACCGATCACGCCGGCGCCGATCACCACCATCTTTTTCGGCACCTTGCCCAGTTCCAGCGCGCCGGTCGAGGTGACGACGACCTTTTCGTCGATCTCGACACCGGGCAGCGACGAGGGTTCAGAGCCCGAGGCGATGATGATGTTCTTGGCCTCATGCACCTCGTCGCCGACCTTGACCTTGCCGGCCTCGGGGATCGAGCCCCAGCCCTTGAGCCAGTCGACCTTGTTCTTTTTGAACAGGAACTCGATGCCCTTGGTGTTGCCTTCGATCACGTCGTTCTTGTAGGCCTGCATCTGTTTCCAGTCGACCGAGGGGCTTTTGCCCTTGAGGCCCATCTTGGCAAAATTGTGCTGCGCCTCGTGCAGCGAGTGGCTGGCGTGCAGCAGTGCCTTGGACGGGATGCAGCCGACGTTCAGGCAGGTGCCGCCCAGGGTATCGCGCCCTTCGACGCAGGCGGTTTTCAGGCCCAGCTGGGCGCAGCGGATGGCGCAGACATAGCCGCCGGGACCCGAGCCGATGATGATGACGTCATAATTTGCCATGAAGGATGTCCTTTGTTGTGAGCCGGGACGGGCGTGGCCTCTGTCGCATGTGCGCGACGATCCCGGGATTGTGCGACCTTTAGAAAGCCAGCGTTTGTGCCGGGGCGATCTTTCCAGACAGGGTGCGGAGGGACAGGCGATGCGATGAATGCGCATCCGGAATGGGCTTCCGTCTGTCCCCTTGGGGGTCCATCGGTGGACCCTGTGCCCGGCCGGCGCATTTGGTGCGGCCGTGTTGTTCCGCCTGCAGCGCTGGATAGTCTCCCCGATTTTCCGATCATTTGGCGTGGTTGCGCTCCGGTGCCCCCGCGCCAACAGAACGCGCGGGGGCTACCGGGGTTTCAGATTACAGGTCCATCAGCAGGCGGCGGGGGTCTTCCAGCGCCTCTTTCACACGCACCAGGAAGGTCACGGCGCCCTTGCCGTCGACGATCCGGTGGTCATAGGACAGCGCCAGGTACATCATCGGGCGGATCTTGATCTCGCCGTTGATGACCATCGGCCGGTCCTGGATCTTGTGCATGCCCAGGATACCCGACTGCGGCGGGTTCAGGATGGGCGAGGACATCAGCGAGCCATAGACACCACCGTTGGAGATCGTGAAGGTGCCGCCCTGCATCTCGGCCATGGACAGTTTGCCGTCGCGGGCGCGCTTACCCTTTTCGCCGATCGCCTTTTCGATCTCGGCAAAGGACATCTTGTCGGCGTCCCGGATCACCGGCACCACCAGACCCTGCGGTGTGCCCGCGGCGATGCCCATATGCACGAAGTTCTTATAGACGATGTCGGTGCCGTCGATCTCGGCATTGACTTCGGGCACCTCTTTCAACGCGTGGCAGCAAGCCTTTGTGAAGAAGGACATGAAGCCCAGGCGCACGCCGTGTTTCTTTTCGAACTGGTCCTTGTACTGGCTGCGCAGGGCCATCGCCTCGGTCATGTCCACCTCGTTATAGGTGGTCAGGATCGCGGCGGTGTTCTGCGCGTCCTTGAGGCGTTTCGCGATGGTCTGGCGCAGGCGGGTCATCTTGACCCGCTCTTCGCGCGCCGCATCGTCGGCCGGCACGGGTGCCCGCGGAGCGGCGGCCGCGGCCGGGCTGGCCGGGGCGGGGGCGGCGGTCAGGGTCCGGGCGACGTCGTCCTTCATGATGCGGCCATCGCGTCCGGTGCCGGTTACCGCATCGCGGGACAGACCGGCCTCGGCCATGGCCTTTTTCGCCGAGGGTGCATCCTCGACATCGCGGCCGCTGCCGCCGGCGGCGGGGGCCGCCGCGGGTGCGGCGCTGGCGGGCGATGCTGCAGCCGCCGCGCCGGCGGCGCCGCCGATCACGCCCAGCTTGGCGCTGGCGTCCACGGTGGTGCCTTCGGGGGCGGTGATTTCAGCCAGTACCCCCGCGGCGGGTGCGGGGACCTCGACGCTGACCTTGTCGGTCTCCAGCTCGCACAGCATTTCATCCTGCGCGACAGAGTCGCCGACCGCCTTGAACCAGGTGCTGACCGTGGCCTCGGTCACGGATTCGCCCAAGGTCGGCACCATGACGTCGACGCTGGCCGGTGCATCGCCGGATGCCGGGGCACTGGCGGCGGCGGGGGCGGCAGCCGCCGGGGCGGCGGCGGCACCGGCGCCCTCGCTGAGTGTCGCCAGAAGGGCATCGACGCCGACGGTGTCGCCTTCGGCCGCGACGATCTCGGCCATTGTGCCGGCCGCGGGGCTGGGGACTTCGACGGTCACCTTGTCGGTTTCCAGTTCGCACAGCATTTCATCGACGGCCACAGCATCGCCGGGTTGCTTGAACCAGGTGGCAACGGTGGCTTCGGTGACGGATTCGCCCAGAGTCGGAACGCGGATTTCGGTGGTCATTGATTAATTTCCTTCAATCGTAAGCGCTTCGTTCACCAGCGCGTCTTGTTGGGCTTTGTGTTGGCTGGCCAGTCCGGTGGCCGGAGAGGCCGACGTGGCGCGACCGGCATAGACCGGGCGCTTGTGCTTGGCCTTGATCCGGTTCAGCACCCATTCGATGTTGGGTTCGATAAAGGACCAGGCCCCCTGATTTTTGGGTTCCTCCTGGCACCAGACCATTTCCGCCCCCTTGAAGCGTTCCAGTTCCTTGACCACCGACATTGCCGGGAAGGGGTAAAACTGTTCGACGCGCATCAGATAAACGTCGTCGATGCCGCGCTTGTCGCGCTCTTCCAGCAGGTCATAATAGACCTTGCCGGAACACATCACCACGCGTTTGATCTTTTTGTCCTCGACCAGCTTTGTGTCCGAGTTGCCCTTTTGCGCGTCGTCCCAAAGCACCCGGTGAAAGCTGGACCCGGTGGTGAAATCGGCTGCGTCCGAGATCGCCAGCTTGTGACGCAGCAGCGATTTCGGTGTGACCAGGATCAGCGGCTTGCGGAAACTTCGGTGCAACTGACGGCGCAGGATGTGGAAATAGTTGGCCGGCGTGGTGCAGTTGGCGACGATCCAGTTGTCCTGTCCGCACATCTGCAGGAACCGTTCCAGACGGGCCGAGCTGTGTTCCGGCCCCTGTCCTTCGAACCCGTGCGGCAGCAGCGTCACCAGGCCCGACATGCGCAGCCATTTGCTTTCGCCCGAACTGATGAACTGGTCGAACATGATCTGCGCGCCGTTGGCGAAATCGCCGAACTGCGCCTCCCACAGAACCAGCGCGTTGGGTTCGGCCAGCGAATAGCCGTACTCAAAGCCCAGGACCGCATATTCGCTGAGCATCGAGTCGATGACCTCGTATTGCGACTGGCCGCTTCGGATGTGATTCAGCGGGTAATAGCGCTCTTCGGTCTCCTGGTTAACAAGACCGGAGTGCCGCTGGCTGAAGGTGCCGCGCGTTGCGTCCTGGCCGGCCAGGCGCACCGGATAGCCCTCGGTCAAGAGCGAGCCGAATGCCAGTGCCTCGCCGGTGGCCCAGTCAAACCCCTTGCCGGTCTTGAACATCTCTTTCTTGGTTTCCAGCAGGCGGGCCACCGTCTTGTGCAACGGGAACCCGTCAGGAGCGGCGGTCAGGGCCTTGCCGACCTCGGCAAAGGTCTTCTTGGTGATCGCGGTCTTGCCGCGGACATATTCGTCCTTGTTCTTGTCCAGATGCGACCAGCGCCCGTCCAGCCAGTCGGCCTTGTTCGGCTTAAAATCCTTGCCGGCCTCGAACTCTTCGTTCAGATGCGCCTGAAAGGCGGCCTTCATGTCCTCGATCTCGCCTTCGGGGATCAGCCCGTCGGCCACCAACCGTTCGGTATAGAGGCTGAGCGTCGTCTTGTGGGTCTTGATCCGCTTGTACATGATCGGGTTGGTGAACATGGGCTCGTCGCCCTCGTTGTGCCCGAACCGGCGATAGCAGAATATGTCGATCACCACGTCCTTGTGGAACTTCTGGCGGAATTCGGTGGCCACCTTGGCGGCGTGCACGACCGCTTCGGGATCGTCGCCATTGACGTGGAAGATCGGCGCCTCGACCATCAGCGCGATATCCGTCGGATAGGGCGAGCTGCGGCTGAAATGCGGCGCGGTGGTAAAGCCGATCTGGTTGTTCACCACGATATGCATCGTGCCGCCGGTCCGGTGCCCCTTGAGCCCCGAGAGGCCAAAGCCCTCGGCCACGACACCCTGTCCGGCAAAGGCCGCATCGCCATGCAGCAGGATCGGCAGGACCGTGGTGCGTTCATGGTCGTTGTTCTGGTCCTGCTTGGCGCGGGCCTTGCCCAGCACCACCGGGTTCACCGCTTCGAGGTGGCTGGGGTTGGCGGTCAGCGACAGGTGCACGGTGTTGCCGTCAAATTCGCGGTCCGAGCTGGCGCCCAGGTGGTATTTCACGTCCCCGGAACCGTCGACATCCTCGGGCTTGAAACTGCCGCCCTGGAATTCGTTGAAAATGGCGCGATAGGGTTTCGCCATCACGTTGGCCAGCACCGACAGGCGGCCGCGGTGCGGCATGCCGATGATGATGTCCCTGACCCCCAGCGCACCGCCGCGCTTGATGATCTGTTCCATTGCCGGGATCAGGCTTTCGCCGCCGTCCAGGCCGAACCGTTTGGTTCCCATGTATTTCACATGCAGGAATTTCTCAAAGCCCTCGGCTTCGACCATCTTGTTCAGGATCGCCTTGCGGCCTTCGCGGGTGAACTGGATTTCCTTGCCGAAGCCTTCGATCCGTTCCTTGAGCCAGCCGGCTTCCTCGGGGTTCGAGATATGCATGTATTGCAGCGCGAACGTGCCGCAATAGGTGCGTTTGACGATTTCGACGATCTGGCGCATCGAGGCCATCTGCAGGCCGAGCACATTGTCGATGAAGATCGGGCGGTCCATGTCCGCCTCGGCGAACCCATAGGTCTTGGGATCGAGCTCGGGATGCGGGGTCTGGTCGCGCATGCCCAGGGGGTCGAGATCGGCCACCAGATGGCCCCGGATGCGATAGGCCCGGATCAGCATCAGCGCCCGGATGCTGTCGAGCACGGCGCGCTTGATCTGCTCATCCGTGACTTCGACACCGGTCGCGGCGGCCTTGTCGGCGATCTTCTTGCCAGCGGCCTTGGCTTCGGCGGGGGCGGCCCATTCTCCCGTAAGGGCCGCGGTCAGATCATCGGTGGGTTGCGGCGGCCAGTCTGCGCGCGCCCAGCTGGGGCCCTTGGCCTCGGCTTTGACATCCAGCTCCGCATCGCCCAGCTGGCGGAAAAACTCCGCCCAGGCAGCATCGACCGCGTTCGGGTCGTTGGCGTATTGGGCATAGAGCTGCTCCAGATACGCGGCGTTGTGACCCTGCATGAACGAAGATGCGTGAAAAACGTCGTTTGGACTGTGTTCGGTCATGTCATTACCTCTCATGGGCTGAACCGGTTCGGGCGTGACAGTCGCCTTGGAACCGGGAGCGGAGAATTGGTCCGCAGGACAAACCTGTGCCCGGGGCGCATGGCGCGCCCCGGGCGAAGCGATCTTGGTGGCTATTCAAGCCCGTGTGCAACGGGAAAAGCCAAGGGATCAGCCGATGGCTTCCAGCACGGCTTCTCCCAGCCCCGCTGGGCTTTCGGCAACCACGATACCGGCGGCTTTCATGGCTTCGATCTTGTCTTCGGCACCGCCCTTGCCGCCGGCGACGATGGCACCGGCATGGCCCATGCGGCGGCCCGGAGGCGCGGTGCGGCCGGCGATGAACCCGGCAGTCGGCTTCCAGCGGCCCTTTTTCTTTTCGTCGGCCAGGAACTGGGCGGCTTCTTCCTCGGCCGAGCCGCCGATTTCGCCGATCATGATGATGCTTTGGGTCTCGTCATCGGCCAGGAACCATTCCAGCACGTCGATATGCTCGGTGCCCTTGATCGGGTCGCCGCCGATGCCAACACAGGTGGACTGGCCCAGCCCCACATCGGTGGTCTGTTTGACCGCCTCATAGGTCAGGGTGCCCGAACGGCTGACCACGCCGCAGGAGCCGCGCTTGTGGATGTGGCCGGGCATGATGCCGATTTTGCAGGCATCCGGGGTGATCACGCCGGGACAGTTGGGGCCGACGAGGCGGCTGCTGGAGCCTTCCAGTGCCCGCTGAACGCGCATCATGTCCAGCACCGGAATGCCTTCGGTGATGGCGACGATGACTTCCATCTCGGCGTCGATCGCCTCGAGGATCGAGTCGGCGGCAAAAGGCGGCGGGACATAGATCACCGTTGCGTTGGCTTCGGTTACCGCCTTGGCCTCGTGCACCGAGTTGAAGACGGGCAGGCCGATATGCTCCATGCCGCCCTTGCCGGGGGTCACCCCGCCGACCATTTTCGTGCCATAGGCGATGGCCTGCTCGGTGTGAAAAGTGCCTTGGCTGCCGGTCAGACCCTGGCAGATGACTTTGGTATTCTCGTCGATAAGGACGGCCATTGTGTTCAACTCTCTCTTAGGTTGCTATCTGTTCGCCTTGTGCCGCGCCGGACGGAGACGCCGGATCAAAGCGGATGAGTGTGGGGCGCGCCCGTCCGCTGAGGACGCGCGCAATGACATGCGGTGGAAAGCGCAGTTCGTTCAGGCCGCGCCGAATCTTCTGGCGCCACAAGGCCCGGCCGGTCGGGCGCGGACGATGCAACCCCTGCGCCTGGCCGGGGTCGGGGTCGTTGCCCTGTTCGATCATTGCGGGCTGAACCTGGTGAATCGACATGTTTCGCGCCGCTGGCGAGGCCGCCGCATTGAACAGCAGTTGATCAATGCTGACGTCGAAAGGTTCCCGCGCCAGAAACGCCTTGGCTGCGGCACGGGTCAGCATATAGCCGGCCGAGCCGGAATGGCGCGAATACATCCGCCGGATCGTGCGTCCCCGATGGCAGACCGCCCGCCCGTCCAGGAGGACGTACAGCCCGTCGCTGCGCCAGCGTTCGAATTTCACGACATCGGCCCCTTTGGGCCACCAGCCGGTGTCAGACAGCCAACTGCCCAGATCCGTGGCGACAAAGACATCATCCTCAAGGATCAGAGCAAATTCCGCATCTGTATCCAGGAACTTCTGCCAGATTTGCGCATGGCTGAGCGTGCAGGCCATGTTCTGCAGCGTGAAAACGCCCCAGGGGCCTTCATCGCGGCAGCGTTTGCGCAGTTCGCCCTCGTCCACCTGACGCACGTCGATGGCATCGACAAACACCGCTGACACACCCGCCGCCAACAATTCGCGGGTCACAGCTCTGCGGCGCGCCGTGGCGCGCCGCAGGCTGATGACAGCCGCATAGACGTTGGGATGATGGTTTTGTACTGACATCAGGGGTCCGTGTGCCGCCGACCTGCCGCCGGCTCAGCCCTTGACGGCCTTGACGATCTTCTGGGCACCGTCCTTGAGGTTGTCGGCGGCAATCACGTCGACATCGGAGTTATTGATGATGTCCTTGCCCTTTTCGACGTTTGTGCCTTCCAGACGAACGACCAAAGGAACCTGCAGGCCGACCTCTTTCACCGCCGCGACAACGCCTTCGGCGATGACGTCACAGCGCATGATGCCACCGAAGATGTTGACCAGGATGCCTTTTACCTGCGGATCGCTGGTGATGATCTTGAACGCTTCGGTCACCTTTTCCTTGGTGGCCCCGCCGCCGACGTCGAGGAAGTTGGCCGGTTCCGCGCCGTAAAGCTTGATGATGTCCATCGTCGCCATCGCCAGGCCTGCGCCGTTGACCATGCAGCCGATTTCGCCATCCAGCGCGATATAGTTCAGGTCGAACTTGCTGGCTTCCAGTTCTTTGGGATCTTCTTCGGTCGTGTCGCGCAGCTCGGCGATGTCGGGATGGCGATAGACCGCGTTGCTGTCAAAGCCCATCTTTGCGTCCAGACATTTCAGATCACCGCTGTCGGTCACGATCAGCGGGTTGATCTCGAGCATCTCCATGTCTTTCTCGACGAACATCCGATACAGCGTGCCCATCAGCGCGACGCATTGCTTGACCTGCTTGCCGCTGAGATTCAGATTAAAGGCGATGCGACGGCCGTGGAACGGCTGATAGCCGGTGGCCGGATCGACACTGAACGACAGGATCTTTTCGGGGGTCTTGGCGGCGACCTCTTCGATGTCCATGCCGCCCTCGGTCGAGCAGACAAAGCTGATGCGGCTGGTCTGGCGGTCCACCAGCAGGGCCAGGTACATCTCGGTTTCGATGCCGCTGCCGTCTTCGATGTAGATGCGGTTGACCTGCTTGCCGGCAGGACCGCTCTGATGCGTGACCAGAGTGCGGCCGAGCATCTTCTTGGCTTCTTCAGCGGCCTCTTCGACCGATTTGGTCAGGCGCACACCGCCTTTTTCGCCGGCATCGGCCTCTTTGAATTTACCCTTGCCGCGGCCACCCGCGTGGATCTGTGCCTTGACCACCCACAATGGGCCGTCCATTTCTCCGGCGGCGGTCTTGGCTTCTTCGGCCCGAAGTACAACGCGGCCATCTGAAACCGGCGCACCGTAGCTGCGGAGAAGGGCCTTGGCCTGATATTCGTGGATGTTCATAAAACTGTCCCGTCTGACTGTGATCAAAGGCGGTATACGCAACCCGAATGCAGGCAGTTAAACGATATTTTGACGCAGGGGCGGGTTTTTCGCAAAAAAGCGACATTTGTGATCACGTGAGAAAAACGTGTGATCACAAATATAGCCGGGGCGTCAGTACGACCAACCACGCGGGGGGGCGGATCGCGATTCGGGCACACAATGAAACACACAATGAAAAACGCCGCCCGGTGCAGGCGGCGTCATCTACAGTTGCGACGATTCCGAGGGCTGTCAGGATGGTTTGCGACGTCGCGCTGCCCACCCCATCAGGCCGAGTCCGCCAACCAAAAGGGGCAGGGATGCCGGGACCGGCACCTGGGCAGTTACGGACAGTACCGAGAGATAGATTTCCTTGCCCGGTGACGTGCCGTTGCTGGTGAACAGAAAAGAGCCCCCCGCGCCCAGGCCGGTCAGGATAACCTGACCATTTGCACCCGTATCATAGGCGACGCCGTTGATCAGAATGGCATCGGTCGTATTGCTGATCAGGTTGTGGTCTGCATCGCGAATCTGCAGGCCGGTCAGTTCCACGCCCAGATTGAAGCTCAGTTTCAGTTCCTCGGGGCTGACCAGATTGTCATCACCCGGATTGCTGCCGATGCGGCTGGAGCACTGGCTTTTGCCGGCATCCGCACCTGATCCGATCAGGCCGCTGGAGCAGACACCCAGACCGGCAAAGGGACCGCGCGAATCCATGAACGGGTCGGCTGCCGCCCCTGTGGCTTTTGTCGCAGATGCGGTCACGGTGATCCCGTCCTTGGAATTGCCACCCAGCGTGCCGGCCGCCGTTGCAGTGGAATTCCCGTCAACTGTCGAAATGCCATACACTTGATCGAAAGTGCCTTCGTATCTGCTGTCGGAAGCGTTGGCGAACCAAAAGGCGTTCGCATCGGCTCCGAAATCAAATGTGGCTGCGCCTGCGGTGGTTCCGGCAAGGCACGCGGCGAAGGCCGTGGCGGTCAGTTTCTTGAGCATGGTTTACCCCTTAAAAAATGCTTTTTCATCTATTTTATCTATCGCTGGGCGTGGGGCGCCAAAACACTTGGGCAAGCACGCCGTACGTCCGAGATTCGTTTCCATTTGAAAAGATAGTGCAAAAAAATTGATGCGATTCAACAAGATTACCAAATGGTTAATGTCACCCTTGATTGAAGCACGGCATGGTTGCAAAAGCCGCGGTGATATCCAGGCAAGAAAAAGCCGGCCAACTGCAAGAGCTGACCGGCAATAGGCGTGGCTGCAAGGCTTAGCTCAGCGAGCTGTCGATACCCTTGCAGGCGTCAACCAGGCCTTTGACCGCGTTGACAGAATTGTCGAACATCGCCTGCTCGTCCTTGGTCATCTGGATGTCGATGACCTTTTCGATGCCTCCGGCACCAATGACGGTCGGCACGCCGACATACATGCCTTTCAATCCCAGGGCGCCATCGACATAGGCAGCACAGGGCAGGACGCGTTTCTGGTCCTTCAGATAGGCTTCGGCCATTTCGATGGCGGACGTCGCGGGCGCGTAGAACGCGCTTCCGGTTTTCAGCAGGCCGACGATCTCGGCGCCGCCATCCCGGGTGCGCTGCACGATGCCATCCAGTTTCTCCTGCGTGGTCCAGCCCATCTTGACCAGATCCGGCAGCGGAATACCGGCAACGGTGGAATACCGGGTCAGCGGAACCATGGTATCGCCGTGACCACCCAGGACAAATGCCGTGACGTCCTTCATCGACACGCCGAACTCGTCCGCCAGGAAGTGACGGAACCGCGCGCTGTCCAGCACACCGGCCATGCCGCAGACTTTTTCGCGGGGCAGACCGCTGAATTCGCGCAGCGCCCAGACCATGGCGTCCAACGGGTTGGTGATGCAGATCACAAAGGCGTTCGGCGCGTGATCGCGGATGCCTTCGCCGACCGATTTCATGACTTTCAGGTTGATGCCCAGCAGATCGTCGCGACTCATGCCCGGCTTGCGCGGCACACCGGCGGTGACGATGCAGACATCCGCACCGGCGATGTCGGCATAGGACTGGGTGCCGGACAGGGCGGCGTCGAAACCTTCGGAGGGACCGGATTCCGCGATGTCGAGCGCCTTGCCTTCGGGTGTGCCCTCGGCGATGTCGAACAAAACGACGTCGCCCAGTTCCTTCAGGGCTGCAAGGTGGGCGAGCGTACCGCCGATCTGTCCGGCGCCGATCAGCGCGATCTTGGGTCTGGCCATAGGAAGAGTTCTCCGATCCGATGAAAATTGCCGGTTGCCTAGTGCTTTATCCACCGCCGCGCAAGTCTTGCGCGCTGCGGCGCGAGCGCGCGGCAAAGCTGGCGAAACGCGATGCGATCGGGTAAAACGCTGAAATCGGAACGGCTTAGGGGGCTTGCGAATGCTGGAACTGGATGCCGGGTTTTTTGCCCTGGCCGGACCGGCCGTGCTGCTTGCGGGGATATCCAAAGCCGGCTTCGGTTCGGGGGCTGCCTTTGCGTCGGCCACGATTCTGGCCCTGTCACTGCAGCCGGCGATGGCGCTGGGCATTATGCTGCCGTTGTTGATGCTGATCGATCTGGCATCACTGCCGCCCTATTGGCGGCAATGGAGTTGGCCCGAGGCAAAGGTATTGATTCTGGGCGGAATTCCGGGAGTCGCATTGGGCGCCTGGCTGTTTCGGCAGGCCGATGACGACGTGCTGCGCCTGTTGATCGGCAGTATCGCTCTGGCATTTGTCGCTTGGCAGGTGGCCCAGCAAAAAGGATGGTTGCGCCCGAATGCCAGCAAAATGCCGACTGCCATTGGCCTGCTGGCCGGTCTGGTGACGGGATTTACCAGCTTTGTCAGCCATGCCGGTGGCCCGCCTGCCGCGATCTATCTGTTGTCGCAGCGGCTGTCCAAAACCGGGTTTCAAGGGACCACGGTTCTGGTGTTCTGGGCGATCAACATCGCCAAGGCCATTCCCTATTCGTTTCTCGGAATGTTCACAGTGCAGACGGCAAAGGCAGATCTGTTGCTGGTGCCGTTTGCTTTGTTGGGTACTTGGCTTGGCGTGCGCGCCCATCGCTTTGTGCCCGAGCTTCTGTTCTTTCGGATCACCCATGTTCTGCTGGTATTGACCGGCAGCAAGCTGATCTGGGATGCGCTGACCTGAGCTGGGCTTGCCGCCTTGCGGCGACCGGCCCAGTGTCCGCGTTGCAGGTCAGGCGTCGTTGCCCTGGGCGGGCAGGGCTTCGGCCAGTTCTTCGAAGGATTGGCCAGAGGCCACCAGGCATGTCATGCCCGTGGGCATGGTCACGGTGATCGTCCAGGTTCCGGTGTCTTCCGAAGCGAACACCTCAACCACGGTGCCTTGCGCTCCCAGTCCGATGCTTTGGCGGGTCTCGCCATAGCCGGTGGCCAGTCGGTCGACAACGGTTTCCCGCGGCGCGCAATTGCGCGTCTGTTGCGCCGCGACATGCTGTGCTGCAAGAGTCATCAGGCCCAGCCCGATCGTCATGTTCAACAGTGTCTTCTTCATGGGTTCTTGCCCTTTCGCCTGCGGCCTGCCCGCCCGGCTTGGCCCGCCGGTTCCCCGGTGTGCCGCGCTGGCCAGCCCAGAATACGTCCGCTGCCGGCCCGGTTGCCTGAAGGTCGGCGGCCTTGCCGACATGGCCCTCCTTGATCCGAGCTGACATTCGAAACACTGGCAAATGAGTGCTGAAAAGTGGTTAACACCGCGCGCGGTGCCGACCGCGCATTGAACGAGCGGGTCATTATGCTGCGTCGCGGCGATTTTCCGCTTGAACTTTCTGATTAAAAATGCCCCTTTCCGCGCAACAAAATGTCTTATGGAGAGACCCATGGTGTCCGCAGCACGTCCCTATCGTTCCGTCCTCTATATTCCCGCCTCAAAGGAACGGGCGTTGGACAAAGCCAGATCCCTGCCGGTGGATGCCATCATATTTGATCTCGAGGACGCCGTCGCCGCCGAAGAGAAAGTCAACGCGCGGGCGCTCTTGAGCGACACGCTGGCGGCGGGCGGCTATGGCAACCGCACCCGACTGGTGCGGATCAACGGGCTGGACACGGAATGGGGGCGCGACGATGCCATCGCGGCGCGCGACATGGATGCGGATGCGATCCTGATGCCCAAGGTTGGCAGCGCAGCGGATGTCGACGCCCTGGCCGAAATCACCGGGGATCGGCCGATCTGGGCGATGATGGAAACGCCGCGCGGCATGTTGAACGCGGTCGAGATCGCGGCACATCCGCTGATGGCCGGATTTGTCATGGGCACCAATGATCTGGCCAAGGAACTGAATACGCGGTTCCGGGCAGACCGGGTTCCGATGCTGACATCGCTGGGTCTGTGCCTGCTGGCGGCCAAGGCCGAGGGCGTGATTATCGTCGACGGTGTCTACAATGCCTTCAAGGACGCGGATGGCCTGCTGGCCGAGTGCGAACAGGGCCGCGACATGGGCTTTGATGGAAAATCGCTGATTCACCCGGCGCAGGTCGAAATCACCAACCGCGCCTTTGCGCCTTCGCCCGAAGAACTGGATCTGGCGCGGCGCCAGATCGCCGCTTTTGAAGAGTCCGAAGCCAAGGGGCAGGGTGTGGCCGTGGTCGATGGCAAGATCGTGGAAAATCTGCACGTTGCCACCGCACGCGAATTGCTGGCAAAAGCGGAAATGATCGAAAGTTTGCAAGCGGGGTAGTCCGACATGGGCTGGGGTCTTCTTATTCTGGGCTTGGCATTGTGGTGGGCCGCCCATCTGTTCAAGCGAATCATGCCGACGCAACGGGCCGCGATGGGCAACGCTGGCCGGGGCGCGGTGGCGCTGGCTTTGATTGCGTCGATCATGCTGATGGTGCTTGGGTTCCGCGCGGCGCCTTATGTTGAAATCTGGTCGCCGCCGGCTTTCATGGTGCATATCAACAACCTGCTGATGTTGACCGCGATCTGGATGATGAGTCCGGCCGGGCAGAAGGGGCGCGTGCTGAACAAGGTCCGGCATCCGATGCTGGCGGGGTTCCGCGCCTTTACGGTGGCGCATCTGTTGGTCAATGGCGATCTTGCCTCGATCATCCTGTTCGGCGGTCTGTTCGTCTGGGGGCTGGTCGAAGTGATCGTGATCAACCGGTCCGAACCGGACTGGACGCCCGGACCCGCAGGCACCCTGGCCAAGGACGGGATGTTCCTGGTGGCCTCGCTGGTGTTGATGGTGGTGATCGGTCATATCCACAACTGGCTGGGATACTGGCCGTTCCCGGCGTGAGGACAACAATTTGAGTACGCTTTACCGTTTCCTTTCCGAAGAGGACACATCGGCCTTTTGCCACAAGGTCAGCGCGGCGCTGGCCAAGGGCTGGGTGCTGCACGGGTCGCCGACCCAGACTTTCGATGCGGCCAGCGGCGTGATGCGCTGCGGACAGGCGGTGACCAAAGAAGTCGCGGCAGAATATGCGCCCGACATGAAACTGGGAGAACAGTGATGGCCACAGACCGAGTCGCCAAAACAAATCCGGGCCGGTTTTTCGAGGATTACGCTGTCGGGGATACGCTGACACATGCCGTTCCGCGCACCGTGTCCGGCGGTGAGCGCGCTCTGTATCATGCGCTGTATCCGGCCCGGCATGCGCTGTATTCCTCGGATGCTTTCGCGCAATCCTGCGGATTGCCGGCCAGTCCGCTGGACGATATCGCCGCTTTTCACGTGGTGTTCGGCAAGACTGTGCCGGACGTGTCGCTGAACGCCGTGGCCAATCTGGGCTATGGCGAGGGCCGCTGGCTGCGGCCGGTCTATGCCGGTGACACGCTGCGCTCGGTGTCCGAGGTGATGGGCATAAAGCAGAACTCGAACGGCAAGACCGGCGTTGTCTATGTGCGCACGCGCGGCATGAATCAGCGCGACGAGGCGGTTCTGGAATATGTCCGCTGGGTGATGGTGCGCAAGCGCGATGTCAGTGCCGATGCGCCGACCCCGGTGGTGCCGGAACTGGCCAAGGTTGTGGCTCCGGAAACACTGGTCATCCCGGAGGGGCTGGATTTCAGTGGCTATGATTTCGCCCTTGCAGGCGAGCCGCATCGCTGGGGCGACTACGAGATTGGTGAACAGATCGACCATGTCGATGGCGTCACCATCGAAGAAGCCGAGCACATGCTGGCCACGCGCCTGTGGCAGAACACCGCCAAGGTGCATTTTGACGTCAACGCCCGGCCCGACGGATCGCGTCTGATCTATGGCGGTCATGTCATTTCCATGGCGCGGGCCTTGTCGTTCAACGGTCTGGCAAATGCGCAGATGGTCGTGGGGCTGAATGCCGGCGCCCATGCCAATCCTTGCCTCAGCGGCGACACGGTCTATGCCTGGTCCGAGGTGCTGGACAGGGCGGAAACCGCTGCGCCCGGTGTCGGGGCGATCCGCCTGCGGCTGGTCGCCACAAAGGGGCACGCGCCTTTCGATCTGCGCGGCGACAACGGCAAGTACCAGCCGCAGGTGTTGTTGGATCTGGACTATTGGGCGCTGATGCCCGTCTAGGCCGGTTTCTGCAATCGGGATAGGCGGGGCCTGTCGCGGTTGCTAGACTGCTGCAATGTCTGATTGGCGTGCTTGGCCTCTGCTTGTGTTGGCGACGTTGACGATGTTCGCGTCGCTGCCGGCGCGGGCCTGCGATCTGGCCCTGATCCTGGCTGTGGATGTCTCTGGGTCGGTGGATGCCGGCGAATATCGCATCCAGATGGACGGGTTGGCCGAGGCCTTGCGCGACGGGGTGGTATCCGAGGCCCTGGTGCGCGGTCAGGCCGAGTTGATGTTGATGCAATGGACCGGCTCGTCGCGTCAGCAAATCACCATTCCCTGGGTGCGGATCGACAGTTTCGCAACGCTGGACCGTCTGGCCGACCGCATTGCCGCGGATCAGAGGGTCTGGCGCAACTATTCCACCGCGATTGGCGAGGCGCTGACCTTTGCCCTGCCAGCCTTTGGCCAGGTTGCGCATTGCACCCGGCACATTATCGATGTCTCGGGCGACGGGCCCTCGAACGAAGGGATCGCCCCGCGCGAGGCGCATGCGCTGGTCAGGCAGGCCGGGGTCACCGTGAACGCGATCGCCATCGAGGAAAGCGAGCCGGACCTCACGGCCTATTTCTTTGAAAACGTGATTGTTGGCGAAGGAGCATTTGTGGTTTCGGCCCGCGGTTTTGCCGACTATCCTGATCGCATTCGCAAAAAACTGCTGCGCGAGGTGTCCCGGCAAACGGCGGGCAATGCGGCCACGGCGGTCGACGGGCCACAGCCGCAGCCGCTTCGCTGATTCGGCATCAGGCTTGTGATCACAGGCGTGCGCACCGTGATCACAGATGGCCGGTTTTGTGCCAAACCGCGCCAAATAACCGCGCCTAAAGTCGGATGGCGCAGGTGACAGCCAAAATAAATCCTATAAAAACGAGCCAGCGCACAACGCAAAAGGAGTTGTCATGTCTGATGTGAACCGGGGCTCGCGCCCGCTTTCGCCACATCTCACGATCTACCGCCCACAGTTGACCTCGATCACCTCGATCTTGACGCGGATCACTGGCAATGCCATGATTTTGGCCGCCCTGATGATTGTCTGGTGGTTCCTCGCGGCGGCCACCTCGCCCGAAACTTTCGCCTCGGTGGATGGGGTCGTAACGTCCTTTCTCGGCGATCTGATCATGACGCTGTCTCTCTGGGCGCTGTGGTATCACCTGCTGGCGGGTGTTCGCCACCTGATCTGGGACAATGCCATCGGGCTGGACATCGAAACCGCCTACAAGCTGGGTTATGTCGTGGTTGGCGGCTCGGTCGTCCTGACCATCCTGACCCTGATCATCATCGCGTAAGGAGCCGCCAGGATGCAATTTCTCACCGACCGCAAGCGCGCCGTAGGCACGGGATCGGCAAAAACCGGAACCGCGCATTTCTGGGCGATGAAAGTCAGCTCGGTTGCCCTGCTGATCCTCATACCGCTGTTCATTTTCACCTTTGGCCCGATGCTGGGCGAGCCGCACGACCAGGTGGTCGCCTATTATTCGCGCCCGTTCCCGGCCATCGTTGCCGCACTGACCATTACCGTCGGTTTCATGCACTTCAAGGATGGCGCCCAGGTGCTGATCGAGGATTATGTGCACGGATTGGCGCAAAAAGTGCTGATCATCGGCGTCATCTGCCTGTCCTATGCCGCAGCGGCGACCGGCCTTTTTGCCATCGCGCGCATCGCGCTTTAACTTCGAACGAAAGACGCTGACATCATGGCTGCTTACGAATACGAAACACATGAATATGACGTTGTGGTCGTCGGTGCCGGCGGCGCCGGACTGCGGGCGACGTTGGGAATGGCGGAACAGGGATTGCGCACCGCCTGCGTGACCAAGGTGTTCCCGACGCGCAGCCACACTGTGGCCGCGCAGGGCGGTATCGCCGCATCGCTGTCGAACATGGGCCCCGACAACTGGCAGTGGCACATGTTCGATACTGTCAAAGGCAGCGACTGGCTGGGCGATACCGACGCGATGGAATATCTGGCCCGCGAGGCACCCAAGGCGGTATACGAGCTGGAACATTATGGCGTGCCGTTTTCCCGCACCGAAGAGGGCAAAATCTATCAGCGCCCCTTTGGCGGTCACACAACCGAGTTCGGTGACGGCCCGCCGGTGCAGCGTACCTGTGCCGCCGCGGACCGGACCGGCCACGCCATCCTGCACACGCTCTATGGTCAAAGCCTGAAGAACAACGCCGAGTTTTATGTCGAATATTTCGCCATCGACCTGATCATGTCCGAGGACGGGCAATGTCAGGGTGTCGTCTGCTGGAAGCTGGACGACGGCACGATGCATGTGTTCAACGCCAAGATGGTCGTGCTGGCCACCGGCGGCTATGGCCGCGCCTATTTCAGCGCCACCAGCGCGCATACCTGTACCGGCGACGGCGGCGGCATGGTTGCCCGGGCCGGACTGGCCTTGCAGGACATGGAATTTGTCCAGTTCCACCCGACCGGTATCTATGGTTCCGGCTGTCTGATCACCGAGGGCGCGCGCGGCGAAGGCGGCTATCTGACCAATTCCGAAGGCGAGCGGTTCATGGAGCGCTATGCGCCCAACTACAAGGACCTGGCGCCTCGGGATTATGTCAGCCGCTCGATGACGATGGAAATCCGCGAGGGCCGGGGGGTCGGCGCCGAGGGCGACCATATCCACCTGAACCTGTCGCATTTGCCGCCCGAGGCCCTGCACGAGCGCCTGCCGGGCATCTCGGAAAGCGCCAAGATTTTTGCCGGTGTCGACGTCACCAAGGAACCCATCCCGGTTCTGCCCACGGTGCACTACAACATGGGCGGGGTGCCGACAAACTATTGGGGCGAGGTTCTGAACCCGACCGAAGACGATCAGAATGCCGTGGTTCCGGGCCTGATGGCCGTGGGCGAGGCCGGATGTGCCTCGGTGCATGGTGCCAACCGTCTGGGTTCGAACTCGCTGATCGACCTGGTCGTGTTCGGCCGCGCCGCCGCCATTCGCGCCGGCAAGGTGGTGGACGCGGATGCGCCGAACCCCGTGTTGAACCAGGCCTCGGTCGATGCTGCCTTTGACCGGTTCGATGGGCTGCGCAACGCCAATGGCGCGGTTCCGACCGCCGATCTGAGGTTGGAAATGCAGAAATGCATGCAGGCCGACGCGGCGGTGTTCCGCACCAGCAAGACGCTGGCCGAAGGCGTTCAGAAGATGGATGTCATCGCTGCCAAGCTGGACGATCTCAAGGTCACCGACCGCAGTCTGGTCTGGAACAGTGATCTGATGGAGACGCTGGAGCTGACCAACCTGATGCCCAGCGCCCTGGCAACGATCACCGGCGCCGAAGCCCGTCACGAAAGCCGCGGCGCGCACGCGCACGAGGATTTTGCTACGCGCGACGACGAGAACTGGCGCGTACACACGATCAGCCGGGTCGACGGCAGGAAGGTCTCGCTCAGCTATCGTCCGGTCGTGGTCGATCCGCTGACAACCCAGGCCGAGGGTGGCATCGATCTGAAAAAGATCGCGCCCAAGGCGCGGACCTTTTAGGGCGCGCCGGGACGGTCATCGTGACATCGGAACCGGACATAACCCCGGACAGACGGCTGATCGTTCATTGCGGTCTGCAAAAGACGGGTTCGACGTCTTTGCACCATTTCGTCGGGCGCAACCGCGCGGCTCTGGCCGGTCGGATGGCGGTTCTGACGCCCGAGAAAGGGTCGCTGACGCGGGAACTGGGGCGTGCCGCTGTACGTTTCAGCCTGAACCCCGCGTCGCGTCAGCGGGAGGCGCTGGCCGATCTGGCACGGCAGATGTCGGCCAGAATCAAAGGCAGTGCGCCGACGGTTCTGATCAGCCATGAAAACCTGCTGGGCGCGATGCTAGGCAATGGTCCCACGGTCACGCTGTATCCGCAGTTGGAGGCGATCATTGCCATCCTGGGCGAGACGTTTGCACCGCTGCAGCCGGAATTCGTGGTCTATACGCGCGACATGTCCGACTGGAAGCACAGCGTCTATGGCCAGGCAGTCCGGTCGGACCGCTACGCCAAAAGCCGCGCTGCGTTTCTGCAAGAAACCGCGGACTGCGGCGACTGGACGGACCTCTATAAGCGCTTTGTCGCGCAGGTCGGGTCCGGAAGTGTGCGGTTCTTTCGGCTTGAGGACGAGGCCGACCCGCGCCGTCCGGCGCAGCAATTGTTGCGCTCCGCCGGTCTTAGCAACGATGAGATTGCCGCGCTCAGCCCGGTACAGGGGCGCAGCAATCCAGGCCTGAATGCCGGTGCGCTCGAGTTCATGTGGCGCCTGAACGGTCTTGGCCTGGATCGGCCGGTCCGGCGCCGCATCGCTGATCTGGTGGTTGCCCAGCAATCGCTATTCGTGTCGGAGCCCGCGTGATGCGGTCGCCGGCAGTCCTGTTCCCGCCCCTGGTCACAGGGGCCGCCATTCTTCTGGAGGCAACAATATGGTCCAACTGACTCTGCCGAAAAACTCGCGGATCACCACCGGCAAGACCTGGCCAAAACCCCAGGGCGGAAACAACATTCGCCAGTTTCAGATCTATCGCTGGAACCCGGATGACGGTCAGAACCCGCGCGTAGATACTTATTTTCTGGATATGGACAAGTGCGGACCGATGGTTCTGGACGCGCTGATCAAGATCAAGAACGAGATCGACCCGACGCTGACCTTTCGCCGGTCCTGCCGCGAGGGTATCTGCGGCTCGTGCGCCATGAACATCGATGGCATCAACACGCTGGCCTGTATCTACGGGCTGGACGAGATCAAGGGCGATGTAAAGATTTACCCCCTGCCGCATATGGAAGTGGTCAAGGACCTGATCCCGGATCTGACCCATTTCTATGCCCAGCACGCCAGCATCATGCCGTGGCTGGAGACCAAGACGAACCGTCCGGCGAAGGAATGGAAACAGTCGATCGAAGACCGCAAGAAGCTGGACGGTCTCTATGAATGCGTGATGTGCGCGTCCTGCTCGACGTCCTGCCCGTCCTATTGGTGGAACAGCGACCGCTATCTCGGCCCTGCGGCACTGCTGCACGCCTATCGCTGGATCATCGACAGCCGCGACGAGGCGACGGGTGAGCGGCTGGATGAACTGGAGGATCCGTTCAAGCTGTACCGCTGCCACACCATCATGAACTGCGCGCGGACCTGTCCCAAGGGACTGAACCCGGCGCTGGCGATCGCCGAGATCAAGAAGATGATGGTCGAACGTACGGTGTGATCCCTGTGCGGGCCGCACTGGCCGGCCCGCGCGGCGGTGTTTCCACCGAGGATCGGCGCGCGGCGCCTGAAGCCTGCCCGCATCGGTGCGCGATGCGGCGTTGTCTGCATGGCGGGTCTGAAGATTTTTTGGGTTTACGCGACGCCCGACCGGTTTAGATTGTGATCAGGGAGGTTTCTGAAACCTCGGAGAAGACCATGAAGACCCTGGTTCCGTTGACACCCGCCAAAGCACGCGTCGCACTTGCAATTCTGGAACAGGCCTATGCCTACTACATGCCTGAAACCTTGGTCGGGGCCGCTCCAAGACCCGTGGGCGAAGACCTGTTCGCCTATTTCGCCGCATCGTAACCGGTCGGTTGCCGCGACCAGCAGCAGGACAGCCTGAATGCCGGTCCTGCTGCTGGTTCTGCTGTTGGGTGTTTTGGCCTATCTCTACTGGAAACACCGCACCTCGACCCTGTCCCGCAACTGCCGTTGGCGCGCGGACCGCACAGAAGGTGGGGATGCCTATCGCTGTGTCAGTTGCGGCGGACGTACCAGAACCGAAGACGGCAGACCGCCGCGATATTGTATTGCGCAACTGCCTCGCGATCTGGGCTAGAAACGGGAAAGCGAAAAATCCGCCACGCCGGTGCATTTTTTTCTTGATCGAAATCGCTATTGTCCCCAAATGCGCAATCAAGACGCCAACGCACGCGCCTCTGCCTCCAGGGTTCACCCCCATGGTTACGTAGCGACGGTAACGTCTCTGAATGGAAGTGAGCGGTCATATATGGCCGGGTCTATTGGAGATGACCATGAGCGCTATCGTAACCGATTTGTCGGCCGCCGTTCCTGTTGCGCCCGCCGTTGCCCCGCCCAGCCGCATCGAAACCTTTCTGCAGACTGCCCGGTTCGAGCGTCCGACCCTGGTTCTGGACATAGAAGCCGTTGCCCGTCAGTATCGCGCCCTCAAGGCCGGACTGGGCCGCGCGCTTATCCACTATGCAGTCAAGGCCAACCCTCAGCGCGAGATCATCGAAGCGCTGGTCAACCTCGGTTCGGGGTTTGACGCAGCGTCGCGTGCCGAAATCGAACTGTGCTTGTCGCAAGGCGCTGCTCCCGCGAACATCTCGTTCGGAAACACCGTCAAACGCGCCAGCGACATTGCTTTTGCGTATCACGCCGGAGTTGACCTGTTCGCTGCGGATGCCGAAGAAGAACTGGAAAAGATTGCCGAGCATGCGCCTGGCTCCCGGGTCTATATCCGCCTGATCGTCGACGCGTCAGAGGCCGATTGGCCGCTCAGCCGCAAATTTGGTTGTGCCCGTGACAAGGCGATCAAGCTGCTGGACATGGCCATCGAACTGGGCCTGACCCCGGTCGGTTTTTCGTTCCATGTTGGCAGCCAGACCCGCCGTGCCGAAATGTGGACCGCGACCCTGGATCAGGTGGCGCAGATCTGGCACGACGCAAGAGCAACCGGTCACGACCTGACCCTTTTGAACATCGGTGGCGGTTTTCCGGCTTTTTATGGCGAAGAGGTCGAGGCGCCGACCCCCTATGCAGCGCGCGTTGTCGATCTGATCTCCGAGCGGTTCGGCGACGTGCCGCAGATCATGGCCGAGCCGGGTCGCGGTCTGGTCGCCGAGGCCGGGATGATTGCCGCCGAGGTTCTGCTGGTCTCCAGGAAATCGGACAGCGACATGTTCCGCTGGGTCTATCTGGACATCGGTAAATTCTCGGGGCTGGCAGAAACCATGGACGAGGCGATCCGCTATCAGTTTCTGACCGACCGGGATCACGAGGATACCGGCCCCTGCATTCTGGCCGGGCCGTCCTGTGACAGTGCCGATGTGCTGTATGAAAAGCGACCTGTCGCGTTGCCGCTGGGACTGCGGTCGGGCGATCGGTTCATCATCCGCAATTGCGGCGCCTACACCTCGACCTATGCGTCGATAGGTTTCAACGGCTTTCCGCCGCTGGACATCGTGGTGATCTGAGCTTTCCGAACACAAGGGATCGGGCAGGGGTTTCCCTGTCCCACGATCTGGCGCACTGTTTTGGGCGATACCCATGGAGCGCGCCAGATGCCCTTTGATCCTCCCGCTGACGCCGAAATGCGACGTCAAGTCGCGCCGGTGGTCTGTTACCCGACAGAAACCCTGCCACAGGCTGACCTGGCGCTGTATCGCACCGCGCGCCTCGGCGCGGAGAAAACCGGAGAAATTTTGGTTCCGCCCCGCGAAGCCCGCTGCTTCGAGGTGCCTGCCGGACAGTTTTTCCGCATTGCATCGGTCGAGGGGCCACAGGTCGGCGACCTGAACCTGTGGAGTTTAACCGACCTGTCCGAGCGGTTCTATTCCGGCAAGACCCGCGCCCTGCATGGCACGCATGTGACGACAGGGCATCGATTGTGGAGCGGCTTTCCGCATCTGCGCCCGATGGCGACCATCGTCGCCGACACGCTGGACTGGTACGGCAAGGATCAATTTGGCGGTTCAGTGCATGATGTGATCGGCACCCGGTGTGACCCCTATACCGGAAACCTGCTGACGGGCGGACAGTATCATCATTGCTGCCATTCCAACCTGACCCGCGCCCTGGCCGACCATCTGGGAATGTCGCTTGCACAGGCCGAGCCGCATGTGCACGATGTCCTGAACGTGTTCATGTGCACCGGGTTCACCCGCGACCGAGGGCAGTATTTCATGAAAGCCAGCCCTGTGCGGCCCGGAGATTATCTGGAAATCTTTGCTGAAATTGATCTTCTGGGGGCGCTGAGCGCCTGCCCGGGGGGAGATTGCAGTTCCGAGCATTCAAGTGACAAGGCGGCCTGTCATCCGTTGAAGGTGGAGTTTTTCACGCCGCAGCCCACGGATCTGTCCGGATGGTCCTCGCCCGCGCGCAACGGCTATGATCGGTCGCATGGGCGCTAGGGTCGTCGATTCTCCGGGGGCTGGTACAGGGGCACAGAGGATTTCCATTATACCGCAAAAGCCGGCGCCAGTACCGCCGCGGGTCAGGAAAAGGCGGCGGTCAGAGCGATCTCGACCATGTCGCCGAAACTGGTTTCGCGCTGATCCGAGGGCAATGCCTCGCCAGTAATCAAGTGGTCCGAGACCGTGAGCACGGCCAATGCGCGGCGTTTGTAGCGGGCTGCCAAAGTATACAGTTCGGCAGCCTCCATTTCGACACCCAGAATGCCGTGCCGAACCATCTGTTCGTTCAGATCCGAGCGCTCGTCGTAAAAAACATCTGATGAATAGATGCCACCGACATGGGCAATTGTGCCTTTTTCTGCTGACGCCGCTGCGGCGGCTCGCAATAAATCCCAATCGGCACAGGGGGCAAAGGACAACTCGCGAAAAATGCTGCTGGACGGGCTGGTCACCGTGCTGGCTGTCATGGCGAGGATCACGTCGCGTATTGCGACGTGATCCTGCATGCCTCCGCATGATCCTATGCGAATCAATGTTTTGGCGTCGTAGTCCCGTATCAGTTCGTTCACGTAGATCGACAGGGAAGGCATTCCCATACCGGTCCCTTGAATGGATACAGGATGGCCTTTCCATGTTCCGGTAAAACCCAGCATTCCACGGACCTCGTTGACCCGTTCCACATCGGTCAAAAAGGTTTCCGCGGCCCATTTCGCGCGATAGGGATCGCCCGGCAACAAGACGGTTTCGGCAATACTGCCGGGTTCGGCTCCGATATGTATGGTCATGAAAAGGTCAGGCCGAAACTAGATTTCGAATTCCGAAACATCGACGCCCTTTTCCAGCGCATCGTGAATCCATTGCGGTTTTCGCCCGCGCCCAGACCAGGTTTGTTCCGGGTTTTCGGGATTCCGGTATTTCGGTTTCGACTTTGCGGCTTGTCCGCCGCCCTTTTTCTTGACGTCTCCGGACAATTCGTTCAGCGAATAGCCGAATTCCGCGGCAGCCTTTTCAGCAGCCTTCAGGGCTTCGCGGCGCTCGCGTTGTTCCGCATCCACAAGCGCCTTTTCGACATCCCTTTTCAGTTGATTCAGTTCCTTACGCGACATGGCTTTGAGATTGATCGCCATTTAATGCTCCTGTTGAGTGGTCATGGCGAATGGTGTCCGCCACTGGCGGACACCTTAACGGTTTTATTCTGATCTTTCAGCGTCAATCCGAAAAAACTTTATCTGCCAGCAAATTATTGCGCAGCAACCGCCTTTGGATCGACCAGGGTCACGATATCCATCATGATCGTGTTCAATTCGAAATCCTTGGGCGTATAAACCTTGGCAACGCCCATGTTGTTCAACCTGACCGCGTCTTCATCCGGAATAATGCCCCCAACGATTACGGGGATATGTGACAATCCGGCTTCTTTCATCCGGTTTATCAGATCTTCGACCAGAGGAATGTGGCTGCCTGAGAGTATCGACAGTCCGACGACATGCGCGTTTTGGTCGATGGCTGCGGTCACGATTTCTTCGGGAGTTAGGCGAATTCCGTCATAGGAAATGTCCATGCCACAATCGCGAGCCCGGAATGCGATCTGTTCCGCCCCGTTGGAATGCCCGTCCAGACCCGGCTTTCCGACTAGGAATTTCAGGCGCCGGCCCAGCCGGTCGCTGACCGCGTTGACAGCATCGCGAATGTGATCCAGACCCTCGGTCTTGTTCGAGGGCGATCCCGAAACGCCTGTCGGCCCACGGTAGGTGCCAAAAGTCTGGCGCATCTGTTCGGCCCATTCGCCCGTGGTCGCCCCGGCCTTGGCGGCGGCAATCGAGGGCTCCATCACATTGGCACCGCTGGCCGCCGCTTGGCGCAGGGCGGCAAGGGCCGCCTGAACCGCCGCCTCGTCCCGTTGAGCGCGCCAGGCGACCAGCCTGTCGATCTGCTCCTGTTCGACGGCCGGGTCGACCACCATGATGCCACCGTCCTCGCTCATCAGGGGCGACGGTTCGGTTGCCGTGAACTTGTTGACACCGACCACCGTCGTCTCGCCGGCCTCGATCCGGTTCAGCCGCTCGGCGTTGGACTCGACGAGCCGCGATTTCATGTATTCGATCGCCTGGATCGCACCGCCCATGCTGTCCAGATTGGCAAGCTCGGCGCGGGCGCCGGTCTTGAGCGCTTCGACCTTGGCATCGACGGCCGGGTTGCCGTCAAACAGATCGTCGAATTCCAGCAGATCGGTTTCAAAGGCCAGGATCTGCTGCATGCGCATTGACCATTGCTGGTCCCAGGGGCGGGGCAGTCCCAACGCTTCGTTCCAGGCCGGCAATTGCACGGCACGGGCGCGGGCCTTTTTGGACATTGTCACCGCCAGCATCTCAATGAGAATGCGATAGACGTTGTTTTCCGGCTGCTGTTCGGTCAGACCCAGTGAATTGACCTGAACCCCATAGCGAAAGCGGCGCATCTTTGGGTCGGCGATGCCATAGCGGGTTTCGCAGATCTCGTCCCAGAGATCGACAAAAGCGCGCATCTTGCACATCTCGGTGACAAAGCGGATGCCGGCATTGACAAAGAACGAGATCCGCCCGACCAGAGCCGGGAAATCCGCCGCGGGAACACGGGGACGCAATTCATCCAGAACCGCGATCGCGGTGGCCAGTGCAAAGGCCAGCTCCTGTTCCGGCGTCGCCCCGGCCTCTTGCAGATGATAGGAACACACGTTCATCGGGTTCCATTTCGGCACGTTGGAATAACAGTATTCGGCCACATCCGCGATCATCTTCAGCGATGGCTTGGGGGGGCAGACATAGGTGCCGCGGCTGAGATACTCCTTGATCAGGTCGTTCTGCACCGTTCCTTGCAACTTGCTGACATCCGCGCCCTGTTCTTCGGCGACGGCAATATAAAGCGCCAGCAACCATGGTGCCGTGGCGTTGATCGTCATCGAGGTGTTCATCTGTTCCAGCGGAATCTGATCGAACAGCGCGCGCATGTCGCCCAGATGCGCCACCGGAACACCCACCTTGCCGACTTCGCCGCGTGCAAGGACATGATCGCTGTCATAGCCGGTCTGGGTTGGCAGATCGAAGGCCACGGACAAACCGGTCTGCCCTTTAGCCAGATTTCCGCGATACAGCGCGTTCGAGGCTTGCGCGGTGGAGTGTCCGGCATATGTCCGGATCAGCCAGGGGCGGTCTTTCTGCGTCTGCATTCTATGGGCCTCGCGAGTCACTACGGAAATAATATTGCGTTGAAGATGTCTAAACAGAAATTTTCGGCATATGTCAATTCGCTGCATCGCGGCATGTTTCGCGATGGTCCGGATTGTGAGTGCAGTGATTTGATGTCAGGCTGTCGGCATGATGCAACAGGTCCAGATGCCGGTATGGCTGCTTGTACTGATCTTGGGGTTCGCCCTTATCGCGGCCTTGGACAAGGTGATGATTCCATCTGTCAGGTGGTTCTTTCGGCGTCGGCTCGAACGGGTCGTGGCGCGGTTGAACCAGCGGCTTGAAAGGCCGATCCAGCCGTTTAAGCTGGCCCGTCGGTTCGACATGATCCAGCGCTTGATCTACGATCCTCAGGTCAGCCAGGCCGTTTCGGACCATGCTCGCACAAAGGGCATACCGGAAAGCGTCGCTTTTGAAGAGGCCCGGCGCTATGCGCGCGAAATCGTGCCGTCGTTTTCGGCATCGGCTTATTTCGGTTTCGCCATCCGCGCCGCGCGCTTTCTGTCGAACGCGCTTTATCGCGTGCGTCTGGGGCATCATGACGAAGAGAGTCTGAAAGCGATCGACCCCGAGGCGACCGTGGTCTTTGTCATGAACCACCGCAGCAACATGGATTACGTTTTGGTGACCTATCTTGCGGCGGAACGCTCGGCGCTTTCCTATGCGGTCGGCGAATGGGCACAGGTCTGGCCGCTCAGCGGGCTGATCCGCGCGATGGGGGCCTATTTCATTCGCCGCAAGTCGCGTAATGAACTCTATCGCAGGGTGCTGGCACGCTATGTCACGCTGGCGACGCAGGCCGGAGTCACGCAGGCCATGTTTCCCGAAGGTGGACTGAGCCAGACCGGTGCGCTGATGCCGCCCAAGCTGGGTTTGTTGAAATACATCGTGGACGGATTCGACCCCGACGGGCGGGATGTCGTGTTTGTTCCGGTGGCTCTGAATTATGACCGGGTGCTCGAGGATCGCATCCTGCTGGCCGCTGCCAAAGACAAAAAGGGGCGGTTCAGGGCCCGTATCGGCGTGATCGCGGGCAAGGCGGTCAAACAATTGTGGCTGCGGATGATCGGGCGCTATCACCGATTTGGCTATGCTGCCGTCAGCTTTGGTCGGCCTGTGTCGTTGAAAGACGTTGTCAGCCACCATGACCGCGACCCGACGGTTCCGCTGGCGCGTCTGTTGTCTGCCGAGATCGGTTCGATCGTTCCAATCGTTCCGGTGCCTCTGGTCGCGTGGCTGGTGCTGCGGCACGGCCCGATGACCCATGACGAGATCGTGGCGGGTTTCGAGAACACCCTGATTCGACATCCGGCGGCGCATGTTCATCTGCCGCGACACGACTTGAACTATGCCACTGAGGTGGGCCTGCGCCAGCTGACCAAGCGCAGGGTTCTGAGTTTGGTGGGCGGCCACTATTGCCCAGCTCCGGATCAGGTCGAAATTCTGACATATTATGCAAACTCGATCCGCCATCTCATGATCGAACCCGAAGAGGGTGATTCTGCGGCCGCAAAGGGACTTTCTGCACCTGCGGGGTCATAAAGTTACCAAAATAGATCATTTGGTGTTGCATTATTGCGCGGCCGTCCATATCCCCATTTTGGCAAACGCGATTCTGCGTTGCGGCAAACCCAAGCAACAGGAGGCCAGCATGGCTTTGGACACACACAGCGACATTGCTCCATATGAGGCGCCTGAAAAGGACCTTTACGAAATCGGAGAGATCCCTCCGCTGGGCTATGTCCCCAAGCAGATGTACGCATGGGCCATCCGCAAGGAGCGCCACGGTGAACCCGACACAGCCATGCTGGAAGAGGTCGTCGACGTGCCCGAACTGGACAGCCACGAGGTGCTGGTTCTGGTGATGGCCGCCGGTGTCAACTATAATGGCGTCTGGGCATCGCTGGGCAAACCGATCAGCCCGTTTGACGGTCACAAGGCCCCCTATCACATCGCGGGCTCGGACGCTGCCGGCATCGTCTGGGCAGTTGGCGACAAGGTCAAGCGCTGGAAGGTCGGCGACGAGGTCGTGATTCACTGCAACCAGGACGATGGCGACGACGAGGAATGCAACGGCGGCGACCCGATGTATTCTCCCAGCCAGCGGATTTGGGGATACGAGACGCCGGATGGTTCTTTTGCCCAGTTCACCAATGTGCAGGCACAGCAATTGATGCCGCGTCCCAAGCACCTGACCTGGGAAGAGGCGGCCTGCTACACGCTGACGCTGGCGACCGCCTATCGAATGCTGTTCGGTCACGAGCCGCATGACCTGAAGCCCGGCCAGAACGTTCTGGTCTGGGGGGCGTCGGGCGGATTGGGCTCCTATGCCATCCAGTTGATCAATACAGCGGGCGCAAATGCCATCGGTGTGATCTCGGACGAAAGCAAACGCGATTTCGTGATGGAATTGGGTGCCAAGGGCGTCATCAATCGGCGCGATTTCGATTGCTGGGGGCAGCTGCCTACGGTGAATACGCCGGAATACAATGCGTGGCTGAAGGAAGCGCGCAAATTCGGCAAGGCGATCTGGGAGATCACCGGCAAGGGCGTCAACGTTGACATGGTCTTTGAACATCCCGGCGAGGCGACGTTCCCGGTTTCGACCCTGGTCGTCAAGAAAGGCGGCATGGTCGTCATCTGCGCCGGTACCTCGGGTTTCAACCTGACCTTTGACGTGCGGTACATGTGGATGCACCAAAAGCGTCTGCAGGGCAGCCACTTTGCCCACCTCAAGCAGGCCAGCGCAGCCAACAAGCTGATGCTCGAACGGCGTCTCGATCCCTGCATGTCCGAGGTCTTTTCCTGGGCCGACCTGCCGCAGGCACATATGAAGATGATGCGTAACGAACACAAACCGGGCAACATGTCGGTGCTGGTGCAGTCGCCTGTAACCGGTCTGCGCACCCTCGAAGAGGTGCTGGAAGCAGGGAAGGATTAAGGTCCACCCGACACAAGATATCTAAATTAAGCGCCCGCGAATCACATGGCCGTGACGCGGGCGTTTTGCTGTCCAGAGCCAGAATCAGGGAACTCAGAGGCTTGTATATTGCGCCCTCGCCATTTCTGGGGAGATGAAACCGGCGAATTTCCTAACAATGCCCCTCGTGCTACAGTTGTGTTAATCTTTCGTTAACTACTGCGGGGCGATTCTGATGACGCATAATGACTGGATACTGGACGTTTTGGCGGACCTCAAATCATTTGCTTCCGCAAATGGTCTGAGTGCCTTGGCTGAACAGCTGGACGACACGACGTTGATCGCCGCTGCCGAAATCGCGTCCCAGAAAGAAGAGGCGCCCGCGCAACCGAATGTCGAGCACGGTCAACTTGGATCAAATATTGCAGGACTTGGACGCCACCAGCGCGCTTGAGGGTCTGCAGGACATCATCGTGGCGTTGCGAGACGCCTTCAAAGTCGATCATATCGTATATCACTGGGTGGACAGCGCGGGCGATCAATATGGCTGCGGAACCTACTCGGATGAATGGAGGGACAGATATCTCGTCCAGAACTACCATCGCATCGATCCGGTTATCATCGGATGTTTTCAGCGGTTTCATCCGGTAGACTGGAAACGACTGGACTGGTCCAGCAAGGCGGCGCGGCACTTTCTGTCAGAAGCGCTGGCATACGGTGTCGGAAACCAAGGGTTTTCAATTCCGATCCGGGGGCCGAACGGACAGTTCGCCCTCTTCACCGTCAGCCACAATTGCGATGATGCAGTTTGGGCGGACTTTACCGAAACGCATAGCCGCGACCTGATCCTGATCGCGCATTTCTTCAACCGAAAGGCACTGGAATTCGAGAAGGGCCGGCAACCCGAACAATCCCGAGCGCTGTCCCCGCGCGAAGTGGATGCGATGACGTTGCTGGCCATGGGCTACAGCCGGGCACAGGTTGCCGACACGCTGTCGATCTCGGAACACACGCTGAGGGTCTATATCGAGAGCGCCCGGTTCAAGTTGGGTGCCCTGAATACCACCCATGCCGTTGCCCGGGCCATGAGCCGCGGGTTAATCGTGGTTTGACGCGCCGCGCGTGGCGCTGACATGATCTTAACCACCCTTGTCGTAAACCTGTTTTCAGCCAGGACGACAAGGGGACATGATCATGCTGCGCTATATCTACGCGAAAGACCTTCACAACTATCCGAAACTGGCCCAGTCCATGTTCGAGGATCGGGCCGACCAGTTCAAGACGCGACTGGGCTGGGATGTTGACATCGATCATCTGGGGCGGGAACGCGACAGCTATGATCGGCTGAACCCGCTCTATGTGATTTGGGAGGAACCCGATGGCACCCATGGCGGTTCCATGCGCTTCCTGCCGACAACCGGGGCGGTGATGGTGAATGACGTATTCGGTCATCTGACCGGTGGAACCACAATCTCGAGCCCGCTGATTTGGGAATGCACACGCTTCTGCCTTTCCCGCAGTGCCAAGTCGAACGTGGCCGCGGCGCTGATGCTGGCGGGCGGTGAAATCATGACCGGGTTCGGCATTCGCCACTTTGTCGGTGTGTTTGACGCCCGAATGGTGCGCATCTACCGAATGATCGGTTCGTCGCCCGATGTATTGGGCAGCGACGGTGAAGGACGCGACAAGATCAGTGTCGGTCTGTGGGCGTTTTCGCCCGAAGCCAAGGCCCAGATTGCCCGCCGTGCCGGAATTTCGCCCGAACTGTCAAAGATGTGGTTTGACTGTGCCTTTGGTCCCGACGCATCCTGCCAGTTGGCAATGTCGGCCTAAAGGCGGTAAAAATCCCGAGGTATCTGGCGAACCAGAAGGTGCGACTGTAGGGTCGCGTCATGACCGCAACGCCGCTGACCTTTTCGGATGACCAGGCCACCGCCTATGACAATATCGCCGATCTGTTGAGTTCGGCCGGGATTGATCTGAACGACAGCCTGCTCACGCCGCCGAACGATGGCGGGGCTGGTGTCATGGCGGTGATCGGCAAGGCCGGATCCGGCAAGACGCTGTTGCTGGCCGAACTCTATCGGGCGTTGCAGGACGCCGGGGTCGAAATCGTATCGGGTGACTACGAGAACCGGAGACGCAAGGACAGAAGGACGCTGGCAATTCTGGCGCCGACCAACAAGGCCGCAAGTGTGCTGCGCCTGCGCGGCGTTCCGGCCACGACGATCCATCGGATTCTCTATACACCAGTCTACGATCCGGAATACGAGCGTATCGCGGATTGGCTGGCGAATGGCGGCGAGCGGCCGGAAATCGAGGGTCTCAGCGAACTGGCGCTGGACCGGGCCGCGGCGTTTTATGCCAACAACAAATCGATTCCGGGTGCGCTGGCGGCAGCGGGGTTGCGCGGATCGGATTTCATCACCGGGTGGAAACGCCGCGAAGACCCGCTGGACATCGGCTTTGTCGATGAGTCTTCGATGCTGGACGACCGCCAGTTTTCCGATCTGAAAGAGATCTTTCCGACGCTGTTGTTGTTTGGCGATCCGGCACAGCTGGCGCCGGTGAATCAGTCGGGCAGCATGGTGTTTGACGGTCTGCCGGATGCGCGCAAGCTGGAGTTGAGCCGGGTGCACCGGCAGCGGGCGGACAACCCGATCTTGGATCTGGCACATGCGCTGGGCGACCCACAGCTGGATTTTCACGATTTCGAACAAATGGTGGAAGACGTGGCCCGGCGCGACGAGCGTGTGGTCTGGGGGCAGCGGGTCGAGGTCGATCTGATGGCGCGCAGTCCGGTTCTGGTTTGGCGCAATGCCACTCGTATCCGATTGATCAGCGCTTTTCGTACGGTGCATGGAGCGCCCGAAGATGCTCTGCTGGAAGGTGAGCCGCTGATCTGCGACGGCATCGAATTGCCGCTGAAGCACCGAAAAAAGCGCTTGGATCTCGAAGCGCGCGGGCTGATCAAGGGAGCCCAGGTCGTGTATCTGGGACCCGGCAAGCGACCCGGTTTCTCGCGTTTGCATGTCATCGGCGCGGAAGACCCGCAGGTCAGCGCGGCTTCCATTGTCAAGATCGAGAAAGCCGATGAAGAAGAGCCGTTCATCCCTTTTGCCGCCCGCATGGGGGCAACCTTTCTGCATGGCGCGGCCGTCACCATCCATAAGGCGCAGGGCTCGCAATGGGAAACCGTTCAGGTTTTTGCCCCCGATCTGTTCGTGGCCGCCCGGATGGGGCGGATTGAGGCCGGCCAGCCCCTGTGGAAGCGACTGGCCTATGTCGCGATTACCCGGGCGCAGGACAGGTTGATCTGGGTGGTGCGAAATCGCTTGTCCAAGCCGACGAGAGCCCTGCCCGTGGATGACCTGCGCGCTGCACCGGCGGCGCCGTTGACGTTGGAGGC
This sequence comes from Sedimentitalea sediminis, assembly GCF_042687825.1. Classification (NCBI taxonomy): domain Bacteria; kingdom Pseudomonadati; phylum Pseudomonadota; class Alphaproteobacteria; order Rhodobacterales; family Paracoccaceae; genus Sedimentitalea; species Sedimentitalea sediminis. The sequence continues at coordinate 33,665 of NZ_JBHUQE010000013.1, forward strand.
CGAGGCGGAATGAAGTCCATCCTGATCACGGGCGCCAGTTCGGGCATCGGTCATGCAACGGCCGAACTGTTTCTGCAGAACGACTGGCGCGTCGGTCTGTTGGCGCGCCGGGCACAGCCGCTGACCCGTCTGGCCGAAACCTATCCGGCCGCAGTGCCGCTGGTCGCCGACGTCACCGATCCCGAGGCCGTGACCGGTGCCTTTGCGGTCTTTGCCGATGCCGCCGGGCGGCTGGATGTGCTGTTTAACAACGCGGGTATCTTCACGCCTGCCGGCACAATCGATGAAATTGCGCTGGACGACTGGTACGCCTCGGTGAATGTCAATCTCAACGGTATGTTTCTGTGCGCGCGCGCGGCATTCGCGACCATGCGGGCGCAGAACCCGCGCGGCGGTCGGATCATCAATAACGGGTCCATCGCAGCGCATGTCCCGCGCCCCGGATCGACGCCCTATTCGACGACGAAACATGCGATCACCGGATTGACCCGCAGCCTGTCTCTGGATGGGCGGCCCTTTGACATCGCTTGCGGGCAGATCGATATCGGCAATGCCAGCACGCCGATGGTCGCGGAATTGAACCGCAAGATCGTGCAGGCGGATCCGCTGGCAGAACCGGACCCGACAATGGCAGTAGAGGACGCCGCCGCATCTGTCCTGCACATGGCCAGCCTGCCGCTTGGCGCAAATGTCCAGTTCATGACGGTGATGGCGACCAAGATGGCCTATATCGGGCGCGGCTGAATTTCCGCGCAGCGACAGTCGCTCGCGCTCAGTTGCGCAACAGTCGGAAAGCCGTCGAAGCTCCCCAACCTGCGGCGATGGCGATCGCCAGGGACATAAGCCCGTACAGCAAAGGCTGTTCGCGGGACAGGGTGAACAGCCACCGCTCCAGCCCGACCTTACGCACGTCGATTGAGGTTTCATATTGCGACACGATCCGGCCGTTTCGCGTCAGAAAGATGCGTGTGGCATAGTCGCCTTCGGTCAGGTTGGCGGGCATCTCTATCGCGGTCCGAAACAGGGTCTGCTGATCCAGCGCCACCTGGCCTTCGAGATGCTGGTACAGGCCGGAATTGCGGCGAATGCGAATGATGGCGTCGGTAAAGCTGCTGGCATCCGAGACGTTGGCGGGGGCTCCGACCGACCGGATCGCCTTGTCGACGGTGATTTTGTGGCGCAGATCCTCGGTGTTGCTCAGCACCTGTTCCAGCGGCCCGGTTGAAGCGACCGAATAGAAACTGGGTGCGCGATCAACCTCAACCGCTTCGGTGTTGACCCAGATGCCAAACACGTTCGACTTGCGCCGCACGGTGATCGGTTGCGACGGTCCGGCCACGGTGATCACGACATGCAGCGGGCCATCCGTCGGGATCGGTTTCTCGCGTTTGACCGCCCCAAAGATCAGGATCTCCGAGCCGTCGAAGCTGGTGGTGATGGCCACTTTGTCCTTGCTGAGCCCCAGCACCACCTCTTCGGCGGCTGACAGGCAGGGAATCAACAGCAGGGAAAGGCAGATCAGCAGGCGCATGATCAATGCCCCCCGGGGGCACCCAGCGAGTACAGCTCGCCGGGTTGCAGCAGCAGATCCAGGGCCAGTTTGCCGCAGACGGCCAGCACCATCAGAGCCAGCAGGATGCGCAACTGTTCGGCCTTCATCTTGACGCCGATGCGTGTGCCAATCTGCGCGCCGACGACACCGCCAATCAAGAGAAGCACCGCAAGCACCACATCGACCGTGTAGTTCGTCGTGGCGTGCAGCATGGTGGTAAAGCCGGTGACAAAGATGATCTGGAACAGCGACGTTCCGACCACCACCTTTGTCGGCATACCCAGGATATAGATCATGGCCGGCACCATGACGAAACCGCCGCCCACGCCCATGATCGCCGCCAGGATGCCGACAAGAACGCCGACGATGACCGGCGGAATGACCGAAATATACAGGCCCGAGGTTCGGAACCGCATCTTGAGCGGCAAGGCGTGAACCCAGGTCCGCTGCCGCCGGACTACGGGCGGTTTTCCCCCGGCCTTGCGGGACTTCTGTATGGCGTTCAGGCTTTCGATGAACATCAGCCCGCCGACCACGCCCAAAAACAGCACATAGCAGAGCCGCACCAGCAGATCGACCTGGCCGACGCTCTTGAGATAGTTGAACACGACCACGCCGAGCGCGGCGCCGATCAGGCCGCCCACCAGCAGGACCGTTCCCATTTTCAGATCGACGGTCTTGCGCCTGAAATGCGCCAGGACACCGGAAAAGGACGAGGCGACGATCTGGTTCGCTTCGGTGGCCACCGCGACCGCCGGCGGGATGCCGATAAAGAACAGCAGCGGAGTCATCAGGAACCCGCCGCCGACGCCGAACATTCCCGATAGTATTCCCACCATTCCGCCCAATCCCAGAAGGAGAAAGGCGTTGACCGAGACCTCGGCGATGGGAAGGTAGATCTGCATGATCCTTGTTAGACTGCTATTTGTTGCAAAATCAACCACGGATGCTGCCGCGCAGCGACAAGGGGCCGGTGCAAAGGGTCCCATGCCGGCAAAACGCTATCGTTCCTTGACATAGGGTTCGCCCCCGGCGCGCGGTGGCACCGCCTTGCCGACGAAACCGGCCAGGATCACCACGGTCAGGACATAAGGCAGGGCATCCATCGCCTGCACCGGGATCCGAATGCGAAAATCCAGTACCGGAACGTTTCGCACCATCACAGCCACCGCAAACAGCGCCGCCGCTGTCTTTATCGCTGTCAGAACCGTCTTGAACCCGGTGCGCCGGGCCGCCGAAATCAAGGCCGCTACAATAGCAAAGGTCAGCGCCAGCAGGCACATAAAGGCCAGCAGATAGGCGAATGTCGTGTCGATGTTCTGATACCGCAGCGCCACCGCCTGCAGCAGACCGAACAGCAGGCAGGACCACATCGCGGCCCAGGGCCTCCACTTGGCAAAGATCAGTGCGGCCAGCGCGATGAATCCGCGTCCGGCGGTCATTTCCTTGACGAAACCGGCCTGCAGCGCGGTGGCCAGATAGGCCCCGGCAATGCCGCATAGCACACCGCAGATGGCCACTGCGGCATAGCGCAATCCGACCACGGACACACCGGCCGTGTCGACCGCTGCAGGGTTCTCGCCGACCGCACGCAGGCGCAGACCGAACCGCGTGCGATACAGAACCCACCATGTGGCCGGAACCGCCGCCAGCGCGGCATAGACCAGGATGGAATGGCCGGACAGCAACTCGGAATAGACCGGTCCCAGCATTGGTACGTCGCGCAGACTGTCTGCAAAGGGCAAGGTAATCGGCCCAAAGCGCGCCCCGCCCATCAATGAAGGCGTGCGCCCGCCCTGGCTGAACCAGTCCTGCGCGATCAGAACCGTCATGCCGGCGGCAAGAAAGTTGATCGCGACTCCGGAAATCAGCTGATTTCCCCGAAAGGTGATCGACGCCAGCCCGTGCAGCATCGCCAGCACCATCGACGCGGCGATCCCGGCCAGCAGGCCCAGCCAGACCGAGCCCGACAGCGCCGCAACGGCGGCGGAAAAGAACGCCGCCGCCAGCATCTTGCCCTCGAGCCCGATGTCAAAAATCCCGGCGCGTTCCGAGAACAGCCCGGCCAAACAGGCCAGCAGCAAGGGTGTCGCCAGCCGGATCGTGCTGTCCAGAACCTGGATGATCGTCAGAAAATCCATCACGCGCGTCCCTTGCGCAGGCGCAGGAACAGACGTTCCAGCGGCATTCGCACCATGTTGTCCAGCGCACCGGTGAACAGGATGACCAGCGCCTGAATCACCACGATCAGTTCGCGCGGAATGGACGTCCACAGTGCCAGTTCCGCGCCGCCCTGATAGAGAAACCCGAACAATATTGCCGCCAGAAACACGCCGAACGGGTGGCTGCGCCCCATCAGCGCCACCGCGATGCCGATGAAACCGGCGCCTTCGGTGGCATTCAGAACCAGCCGCTCGGCCTCGCCCATGACGTTGTTGATCGCCATGCAACCGGCCAGCCCGCCCGATATCAGCATCGCGACCATGGTGATCCGAAAGGGCGAGATGCCGGCATAGAGCGCACCGGTTTCGGAATGGCCATAGGCGCGAATTTCGTATCCCAGACGGGTGCGCCAGATCAGCAGCCAGACCGCGACACAGGCCAAAAGCGCGACGAAAAAGGTGATATTGGCGGGGGCGCCGCGAAACAGCGTCGCCTCGGCGGTCGAGAACATCTGTTGGAACGACGGCAAATGCACCGCCTCGGGAAACCGCGCCGTGGCCGGATCCATCGCGCCTTGCGGGCGCAGGACGTTCACCAGCACATAGTTCAGCACCGCGGCGGCGATGAAATTGAACATGATCGTGGTGATCACGACATGGCTGCCGCGCCGGGCCTGCAGATAGGCCGGTATCGCGGCCCAGGCCGCGCCGAAAAGGGCGGCGGCAACGGCGGCCGCGATCAGAGCCAGCGACCAGTGCGGCCAGGGGATGTATAAGCAAGCGATGGCCACGCCCAGCCCGCCCAGCATCGCCTGACCCTCGCCGCCGATATTGAACAGCCGGGCATGAAAGGCCACCGAAACTGCCAACCCGGTGAACATGAAATTCGTGGCATAATACAGCGTATAGCCCCAGCCATAGGTCGAACCCAGCGCGCCCTCGACCATCGTTCTCATGGCCGAGACCGGGTCTTCGCCGATGCCCAGGATCACCAGGGCGGACAGGATCGCGGCCAGGATCAGGCTGATCAGCGGGATCAGCACCACGTCGGCCCATTTCGGCATCACATCCATATCACACGGCCTCCTCTGTGATGCCGGCCATCAGCAGTCCCAGTTCCTTTTCGTCAGTCTGACCGGGCAGGCGTTCCCCCATGATCCGGCCGTCGAACATCACTGCGATGCGGTCGGCCAGGCCAAAGATTTCCTCCAGTTCGACGCTGACCAACAGCACCGCCTTGCCCTGATCACGCAGGGCAACGATCTGCTTGTGAATGAATTCGATGGCGCCGATATCGACGCCGCGCGTCGGCTGACCGACCAGCAGCAGGTCGGGGTTGCGCTCGATCTCGCGCGCCACGACGATCTTTTGCTGGTTGCCGCCACTGAAATTTTTCGCGGCCAGCCAGGGGTCCGCGGGGCGGACGTCGAATTTCTCGATCTTGGCCACGGTATCGGCGCGCAGGGCGGCATTGTTCATCAGGAAACCGCTGCGATAGGCGTCGTCGCGGTGATAGCCAAAGGCGACGTTCTCCCAGGCGTGGAAGTCCATGATCAACCCTTCGCGCTGGCGATCCTCGGGCACGTGGGCGATGTGGCGGGCGCGGCGGGCCTGGCCGTCTGAGTCGGCTCCGGACAGGGCCAGCGGCACGCCGTTCAGCCGGATGTTGCCGGTACCAGGACGCATGCCGCCCAGCACTTCCAGCAGTTCCGACTGGCCATTGCCGGCGACCCCGGCGATGCCCAGTATCTCGCCGGCCCGAATGGTCAGATCAATGCCCTTGACACGTTCGACACCCTTGTCGTCGACCACATGCAGGTTCTCGATCTGCAGCACCGGCTTGCCGACGCGCGCCGGGGCCTTGTCGACCCGCAACAGCACCTTGCGGCCGACCATCAGTTCGGCCAGGTGCTCGGGACTGGTGTCGCTGGTTTTGACCGTGGCCGTCATCTCGCCGCGCCGCATCACGCTGACAGTGTCGGTGATGTCCATGATTTCACGCAGCTTGTGGGTGATCAGGATGATGGTTTTGCCCTCTTGGCGCAGCCGGTGCAGGATGCGGAACAGCTGATCGGCCTCGGACGGTGTCAGCACTCCGGTCGGTTCGTCCAGGATCAGGATGTCGGCCTTGCGATACAGCGCCTTGAGGATCTCGACGCGCTGCTGCATGCCGACGCCGATATCTTCGATCCGCGCGTCCGGATCGACATTCAGCCCGTATTCCTCGGCCAGCTCGATCAGGCTGGCCCGGGCCTTGGCCAAGCTGGGTTTCAGCCGCCGGCCATCTTCGGCGCCCAGGATGATGTTTTCCAGAACGGTGAAGTTCTCGACCAGCTTGAAATGCTGGAACACCATGCCGATGCCCGATGCAATGGCGGTCTGGCTGTCTGGGATCTCGGTCCTGCGACCGGCGATATGGATTTCACCACTGTCGGCCCGGTAAAAGCCGTAGAGGATCGACATCAGTGTCGATTTGCCGGCGCCGTTCTCGCCGATGATGCCATGGATCGTGCCGGGCGCGACCGCGATCGAGATATTCTTGTTGGCCTGCACGGGGCCAAAGGCCTTGGAAATGCCGCGCAGTTCAATCGCCGGAGCGGCGGACGTCCGCCGCTCCGCAACGTTGTGAGCAGCCACCGTCAGAAGCTCAGATCCGGGCAGCTGTCATTGTCGTAATAGCTGACCACATTGGTCTCGCCGTCGATGATGCTCTGGCGCGCGGCTGCGACGGCGGTTTTCATTTCCTCTGTCAGCAAGGCTTCGTTGTTTTCATCTACTGCGTACCCGACGCCATCTTCGGCCAGACCCAGAACGAAAACACCGGTTTCCACGTCCTCGCCGGCTTTCATGGCGTCATAGACCGCAACATCGACGCGTTTCAGCATAGAGGTCAGTACCTTGCCCGGATGCAGGTGGTTCTGGTTGCTGTCCACACCGATCGACAGGATGCCTTCGTCCGCGGCGGTCTGCAGAACGCCCACGCCGGTTCCGCCGGCGGCGGCATAGATGACATCGGCCCCCTGGCTGATCTGCGCCTTGGTCAGTTCCGAGCCTTTCACCGGGTCGTTCCATGCCGCGGGCGTGGTGCCGGTCATGTTGGCGATGATCGTTGCTTCCGGGTTCGCGGCCTTGACGCCCTGGGCAAACCCACAGCCAAAGTGGCGGATCAGCGGTACATCCATGCCGCCGATAAAGCCGACCGTGCCGGATTTGCTGGCCATTGCCGCCAGTATGCCGACCAGATAGCTGCCTTCGTGTTCGGCAAATCCGACCTGACGGATGTTCGGCGCATCCAGCCAGGTCACGTCAATCACGACGAACTTTGTATCCGGATAGTCCGGCGCCACCGAACTGAGCGGATCGGCCATGGCAAAGCCCATCGTGATCACCGGGTTTGCCCCGGCCTCGGCAAAGCGCCGCAGCGCCTGTTCGCGCTGGGCTTCGGATTGCATTTCGATCTCGCGGAACGTGCCGCCGGTTTCCTCGGCCCAGCGTTGCGCTCCATTGAACGCCGCTTCGTTGAACGACTTGTCGAACTTACCGCCCAGATCAAAGATCAGGGCCGGCTCGGCCATGGCGGTACCTGCGGCCAGCGCAAGGCTGGCAACGGCACCCATCAGGGGTTTCATAACGGACATCTGGACTCTCCCGGTTGTTTTTCTTTGGAGCCGCCGAGAAGCTTCCCGTTGGCCCGATCATGCGTACATATCTGCCGTGACAGGCCAAATAAGCACGCAGGCGGCGCTGCCGGTCAACATGTTTCGTGTTGTGAGAGCGGTATTTGCGGGTTATCCGGGCGTCAACTCGCAGCACATCAGCACCGCATCGACGGCGCTGCCATCGCGGCGCGGATAATAGCCAGGGCGCAGTCCGCTGCGTCGATAGCCGCACGCCGTGTACAGCGCCAGCGCCGGCCTGTTATCTGCCGCAACGTCAAGAAATCCGCGCGCCGCGCCCAGACCGCGCGCGGTCTGGTGCCAGGTCCGCATGCAGGCTCTGGCCAGGCCACGCCGCTGCATGTGCGGGTGGGTGGCGATGGTCAGCAATTCCGCCTCATCGGCGATCACGCGGATCAGCGCGAAACAATCGCGGTCGCCGATGGCATGGCAGAACCGCTGCGACAGCAGGTCAGCGAATTCGCTCGCCGTCCAGGGCCGGGCCTGTCGAAAGGCGGCAGCGTGGGTGGCCGCCATGTCTTGCGGTGTCATCCGTCCAACAGCGCCGGTGGCGTGTCCCGAGACGGCGCCGCATCTGCGGCGCGGGCATAGAGCGGCGCAGGTGGCACAGTGGTGTCGCGCCAGTTGGCGGCCGCAATGCGGGCGATTGCCTCGGCCAGACCCGGCGGGCTGGGGTCGGTCAATAGCGCATGACGGGCGATACTCGCAGCCTCGCTGCGGGGCAACAGCCGGGGCGCGGCGCGAAGATCGCCGGGGTCGCACAGATAGACCTGATCGCGGGGCGCCGGGATGGCCGGCACGCGATCCGGATCCAGCCAGGCGCGCGCCTGGCAGCCGGAGACGCCGACCGCCGGGATGTTCAGCGCCAGCGCCAGTCCGCGCGCTGCCGAAACGGCGATGCGGATTCCGGTGAAATTGCCCGGCCCGATCCCGACGCCAAGTGCCGTCAGATCGCGCCACGATGCGCCGCCTTCACTCAGAATTTCTTCCAGCAGCGGGATCAACCGTTCCGCCTGTCCGCGGGTCATGTCCTCGCGGCGATCCGCCAGCAGACGATCGCCGGACAGCAAAGCGGCCGCGCAATGCGCGGCCGATGTGTCAAAAGCCAGGATCAGCGCCTCGGACGTCATCGGATGCTCGGCGCCGGCGCTCAGACGGCGACCGGGCGCACCTCGGTCACTTCGGGAATGTAATGGCGCAACAGGTTCTCGATGCCCATTTTCAGGGTCAGGGTCGAGGACGGGCAACCGGCGCAGGCCCCCTGCATATGCAGATAGACGACGCCGCGCTCAAAGCCGTGAAAGGTGATGTCGCCGCCGTCCTGAGCCACGGCTGGGCGCACGCGACTGTCCAGCAATTCCTTGATCTGGTTGACGATCTCGGCATCCTCGCCGCTGTGTTCGGCATGGCCCGACGCGGATTGCTGACCGCTGTCGATCACCGGTTGGCCGGATTGGTAATGCTCCATCACCGCGCCCAGGATCGCCGGTTTCAGGTGGTCCCATTCGACATCGTCCGATTTCGTGACGGTGACGAAATCGTTGCCGAAAAACACACCCGAAACGCCCTGAACGGCAAAGATGCGCTGTGCCAGTGGCGATTTCTGCGCCGCGTCTGCCGTCGGGAAATCCGCCGTTCCCGCTTCGAGAACGGTCTGACCGGGCAGGAACTTGAGAGTCGCGGGGTTGGGTGTGGACTCGGTCTGGATGAACATGGCGTGACTCCGGTTGCTTGCTCTGGATATGCGCCCGCGTCAGGGACAAGTCAAGGTTTGGAACGGTTCTAAACTATGCGCCGCGATCCGGCGCTCCGCAACCGGCGTCAGGTAATCGCCTCAAGCTTTTCCTTGCTCAGATCGCCGGGCACGATGGTGATCGGGATCGGCAGCGATCCCGAGGCCCGGGTCAGTTGCGAAACCAGCGGTCCGGGCCCTTTCTTGTCGGTGCCGGCCCCCAGAACCAGAACGCCGATCTCGGGGTCTTCCTTGATCTGGGCGATGATCTCGGGCACCGCCTCGCCTTCGCGGATCACCAGTTCCGGATCGACGCCCTGACGGTCGCGCATCCATTTCGCAAAGACCTCGAAATGCGCGTGGATGCGCTCGCGGGCTTCTTCGCGCATGACTTCGGCGACACCGATCCAGTGGTTGAACTCGTCGGGCGGAATGATCGACAGGATCGCCACTGCGCCGTCGGTATGGGCGGCCCGCATGGCCGCGAAGCGCATGGCGTTCAGGCATTCGCGGCTGTCATCCAGGACGACAAGAAACTTGCGCATGGCGGTATTCCCCTTTGCGCCGCGATCATGCCGCAGCGGCCGGGCGCTGGCAATGACCTAGACACAGAGAATCCGGCGGCGCGGGCAGGGGGAGGGCGCTGGCGGTTTCCCGCAATCGCGCATCGGACCGGTTCGCCACGTTGACTGTACGGGAATGACATGGGCTAAGGCGGGATCGAGGATGGGACGAAACCGGCGGCAGCGCGGGCGGCATGGGGCTGAGAAGTGTTCTGGCGAAACTGGTGGCAGACCGGGTGATGGCCGGCACGCGGACCCGGCGCGCCGTGATGGACCGTCTTGCCGGTGACGGCATCCGGTTTCTCAAGGAGGCGCCTGACCATACCGTCGCGTTCTTTCCCAGCGACGTGATCGGGCGCCAGATTCTTGAAACCGGCGAGTTTTTGCGCCAGGCCGTTCGCGACCTGCGGGCGCATCTAGAGCAGAACCGGTGTTTTCGGCCCGGGATGACGGTGCTGGAAATCGGTGCAAATATCGGCACGCAGACGATCTATTTCTTTCGGGATTTGGATTGCGCCCGGCTGATTGCGTTAGAACCCGACCCAGACAATCTGCGCGTACTGACGCATAACATGGCGCTGAACGGTCTGACGGACAGGATCGAGCCGTTGGCCCTGGCTGCCTCGGACCGCGCCGGCCAGGCGCAGTTCACCCGCAACCTGCTGAACCGGGGCGGCTCGGGGCTGGGCGACGGCACCCGGCGCGGCACGGACAGCGAATCGTTTTCGGTCGACGTGGTGGGCATCGACGATCTGCTGCGCGCCCGTGGACAGGGCCCCGAGACGATCGATCTGGTCTGGATGGATGTGGAAGGACATGAACTGGCCGCGCTCCGGGGAATGACCCAGCTGATGAAAACCGCCCGTCCGCCGGTCTTTCTGGAATACACCCCGTCGGCGGACCCGGAACGCGCCCGCGCCATGCGAGATCTGTTGTTCGGCACCTACGGACAGGTTTGCCTCTACGATGTCGCGTTTCGCCCTCTGTCAAAAAAAGACTTTGCCGCATTGTCCCGTCAGGTCGATCTGCTGGCGATCTGACGGAACAAGACACCCTTGATCCAACCGGCCACGCCGTCTATACGCGCCCGGTGGACCCGTGGGGTCCGCACGACTCACTGTATATAACGCCGCGTCTGACCGCTCCCGTCGCTGGGGGTCATTTCCGGCAGAAGGAGAAGCGACATGAAATTGCATGAACTGCGCGACAACGACGGTGCAACCAAAAAACGCAAGCGTATCGGCCGTGGTCCCGGCTCGGGCACCGGCAAGACCGGCGGCCGTGGCATCAAGGGCCAGAAGTCGCGTTCGGGTGTGGCCATCAACGGCTATGAGGGCGGCCAGATGCCGCTGTACCAGCGCCTGCCAAAGCGCGGCTTCAACAAGCCCAACCGCAAGTCCTTTGCCGTCGTGAACCTGGGTCTGATCCAGAAATTCATCGACGCCAAGAAACTGGACGCGGGTTCGGCCATCACCGAGGACGCGCTGGTCGCCTCCGGTCTGGTGCGGCGCAAGCTGGACGGTGTTCGGGTTCTGGCCAAGGGCGACATCACCTCCAAGGTGGACCTGCAGGTCACCGGCGCCAGCAAATCGGCCGTTGCCGCGGTCGAGAAAGCGGGCGGCTCACTGACGGTCACAACTGCGACCGCAGCAGAATAACGGGTTGTGAGCGGCTGCCATGCCGCTTACATATCCCCAAGTTTTCCCATGACGCCGCCCGAGCCGGAAAACGGTTCCGGGCGGCGCTCGCATAAAAGAGACCGCATTTCATGGTATCAGCAGCAGAACAAATGGCGGCGAACACAAGCTGGTCTTCGCTGGGCAAAGCGACCGACCTGCGCAATCGCATCCTGTTCACCCTCGGGCTATTGATCGTCTATCGCCTTGGCACTTTCATTCCGGTGCCGGGCATTGACGGCGTCGCCCTGCGCGAATTCATGGAACAGGCGGGGCAGGGCATCGGCGGCATGGTCAGCATGTTCACTGGCGGCGCGCTGGGCCGGATGGGCATCTTTGCCCTGGGCATCATGCCCTATATCAGCGCCTCGATCATCGTGCAGCTGCTGACCTCGATGGTGCCGGCGCTGGAGCAGCTCAAGAAAGAGGGCGAACAGGGCCGCAAGAAGATCAACCAGTATACCCGGTTCGGCACCGTGGCGCTGGCCACAGTGCAGGCCTATGGGTTGGCGGTCAGTCTGGAATCGGGCGATCTGGCAACCGATCCCGGCATGTTCTTCCGTATGTCCACCATGATCACCCTGGTCGGGGGCACCATGTTCCTGATGTGGCTGGGCGAGCAGATCACCGCGCGCGGCATCGGCAACGGCATCTCGCTGATCATCTTTGTCGGCATCATCGCCGAAGTTCCGGCCGCCATCGCGCAGTTCCTGGCCAGCGGTCGTTCCGGCGCGGTCAGCCCGGCGGTGATCATTGGTGTCATCGTGATGGTGATCGCCACGATCACCTTCGTGGTGTTCATGGAGCGCGCCCTGCGCAAGATCCACATCCAGTATCCGCGCCGCCAGGTCGGGATGAAAGTCTATGACGGCGGCTCCAGCCACCTGCCGGTCAAGGTCAACCCCGCGGGCGTCATCCCGGCGATCTTCGCCAGTTCGCTGCTGCTGTTGCCGGTGACGATCTCGACCTTTTCGTCCGGCACGGCGACGGGGCCAATCATGTCCTGGCTGTTGGCCAATTTCGGCCCGGGCCAGCCGCTCTATCTGCTGTTCTTTGTTAGCATGATCGTGTTCTTTGCCTATTTCTATACCTTCAACGTGTCGTTCAAACCGGACGAGGTGGCAGACAACCTGAAGAACCAGAACGGGTTCGTGCCGGGTATCCGGCCGGGCAAGAAGACCGCGGAATACCTGGAATACGTGGTCAACCGTGTGCTGGTGCTGGGGGCGGCCTATCTGGCGGCCGTGTGCCTGCTGCCGGAAATTCTGCGCGGTCAGTTCGCCATTCCGTTCTATTTCGGCGGCACCTCGGTGCTGATCGTGGTCAGCGTGACGATGGACACGATCCAGCAAGCCCAGAGCCATCTGCTGGCGCATCAGTACGAAGGCCTGATCGAGAAATCGCAGCTGCGCGGCAAAAGCAAGAAACGCGGTCGACGCGGACCCGCCAGGCGCTGAGCGCCGGTGCATCGGGACCTTGGCCTGTACAGGTGGTCCCGCAACCGGGTCCGACGGATTGTACCGGTCCGCCCGTGCTGTTCGGTTTGAACCCGTCGGGTTGAACCTGTCGAACCGGTCCGCTGGCGTCCCCCGAAGTGCAGGGGGGGGACGACGATTTGGGGCGGTGGTTGTTTTTCGGACCGCCGCAGCCCGGTGCCGCAGGGTTCGATCCGCGCTTTCCGAGGGGTGCTTTCTGACGCTTTACGTATGGTAAATGCCGCACTGCCGCGTGAGGCGGTGAATCGGGGGTTGACGCGGTTTGGGATTACTCCTACCTACCGCCATCTCTGCAAGAGAATCAATCATGCCGTGCGGATCGCAACCGCCCTGCAAACATGGACAATGCGAAGGCCCGGCGGCATCCGCCTCGGGCCTGATGTTGTGAAAAAAGGTTCCGGAACTACGGAACCGCAACGAAAAGGAAAGTGACACGTGGCACGTATTGCCGGCGTAAACATCCCGACTGCCAAGCGGGTCCCCATCGCCCTCACCTATATCACCGGAATTGGCAACGCGACCGCCAAATCCATCTGCGAAGCCGTGGGCATCGAGCCCTCGCGCCGCGTCAACGAACTGAGCGACAGCGAAGTTCTGCAGATCCGCGAACATATCGACGCCAATTGCAACGTCGAGGGCGACCTGCGCCGCGAAACCCAGATGAACATCAAACGTCTGATGGATCTTGGCTGCTATCGTGGCCTGCGGCATCGCCGCAATCTGCCGGTACGCGGTCAGCGGACCCACACCAATGCCCGTACACGCAAAGGCCCCGCAAAGGCCATTGCCGGCAAGAAGAAATAAGGGGGCGGATCGATGGCACGCGACAAGACACGCACCAAGCGCAAAGAGCGCAAGAACATTGCCGCCGGTGTGGCGCATGTGAACAGCAGCTTCAACAATACCAAGATCCTGATCTCGGACGTTCAGGGCAACGCGATCAGTTGGTCTTCGGCCGGCACGATGGGGTTCAAGGGATCGCGCAAGTCGACCCCCTATGCCGCCCAGATGGCCGCCGAAGACGCCGGCAAGAAGGCACAGGAACACGGCGTGAAAACGCTGGAAGTCGAAGTGCAGGGACCCGGATCGGGCCGCGAAAGCGCGCTGCGTGCGTTGGCAGCCGTTGGCTTCAATATCACGTCGATCCGCGACGTCACGCCGATTGCCCACAACGGTTGCCGTCCGCCGAAACGCCGCCGCGTTTAAGGACCGAATTCTGGACTGGGGTCGCGTGTTTTCGCACGACCCCAGTTTGTCGTTTTGAAACCTCGGGCGCTTGCATCTGACAGGTCATGGGATGCGGGCAGGAATGGAGGGACACATGATCCACAAGAATTGGGCAGAGCTGATCAAACCGACTCAGCTGGACGTGAAACCCGGCAATGATCCGGCGCGCCAGGCGACCGTCGTGGCCGAGCCGCTGGAACGGGGTTTCGGCCTGACGCTGGGCAATGCCCTGCGCCGCATCCTGATGAGCAGCCTGCAGGGCGGTGCGATCACCAGTGTTCAGATCGACAATGTGCTGCACGAGTTCTCGTCGGTGGCCGGCGTGCGCGAGGACGTGACCGACATCGTCCTGAACCTCAAGGGCGTCAGCCTGCGCATGGAAGTCGAAGGCCCCAAGCGCCTGTCGATCCAGGCCAAGGGTCCTGCCGTGGTGACTGCCGGGGATATCAGCGAAAGCGCCGGGATCGAGATCCTGAACCGTGATCACGTGATCTGTCATCTGGATGACGGTGCTGATTTGTTCGTGGAGCTGACAGTCAACACCGGCAAGGGCTATGTCTCGGCAGAAAAGAACAAGCCCGAGGATGCGCCCATCGGTCTGATTCCGATCGATGCGATCTATTCGCCGGTCAAGAAGGTCAGCTATGACGTGCAGCCGACCCGCGAAGGCCAGGTGCTGGATTATGACAAGCTGACCATGAAGATCGAGACCGATGGGTCGATCACGCCGGATGACGCGGTGGCCTTTGCCGCGCGCATCCTGCAGGATCAGTTGTCGATCTTTGTCAATTTCGACGAACCGGAAAGCGCCAGCCGTCAGGATGACGATGATGGTCTCGAGTTCAACCCGCTGCTGCTTAAGAAGGTGGACGAACTGGAACTGTCGGTGCGCTCGGCGAACTGTCTGAAGAACGACAACATCGTCTATATCGGCGATCTGATCCAGAAAACCGAAGCCGAGATGCTGCGCACGCCGAATTTTGGCCGCAAGTCGCTGAACGAGATCAAAGAGGTTTTGTCCGGCATGGGGCTGCACCTCGGTATGGATGTCGAGGACTGGCCGCCCGACAATATCGAGGATCTGGCAAAGAAATTCGAAGACGCCTTCTGAAGGCGTCGGCGACCCCGGACCTGATCCGGGGTCTCTGGGCCCGCAAGGCCCCGGGTCAAGCCCGGGGCGGGGGGCAAGAAAATGCCCGGACCGCCGGGGAATGACTGGGCAGATTGCCCCAAGGAGAGGGCTCCGCACGCATGGGGCTCCAGACAAAGTATAAATCGAAGGAGAAGTGAAATGCGTCACGCACGTGGATACCGCCGCCTGAACCGCACCCATGAGCACCGCAAGGCATTGTTTGCCAACATGGCCGGCTCGCTGATTGAACATGAGCAGATCAAGACCACCCTGCCCAAGGCCAAGGAACTGCGCCCGATCATCGAAAAGATGATCACGCTTGCCAAGCGCGGCGATCTGCACGCCCGCCGTCAGGCCGCGGCCAAATTGAAGGAAGACAAGGACGTCGCCAAGCTGTTTGACGTTTTGGGTCCGCGCTACAAGGATCGTCAGGGCGGTTATGTCCGGGTTCTCAAGGCCGGTTTCCGTTATGGCGACATGGCGCCGATGGCGATCATCGAATTCGTCGATCGCGACCGCGACGCCAAGGGTGCCGCCGACAAGAGCCGACTGGCAGCTGAAGAAGCGGCTGCAGAAGAATAAGGCCTCCGAAAACGGATCGGACGTCACGCCCCCCGCCTGCACAGGCGGGGGTTTTTTGCTTTTTCGGCAGATGTTCCGGCATGTCTTGCAATCGCCTGCGCCGGGTCGCATATCGACCCACAACAGGAAGGAAGACGCATATGATCCGCATGACCGTGGCCGCTCTGGCGCTTGTGCTGGCGCCCCTGTCCGTCGGCATGGCCGGTGCCGAAACCAGAATCCCGCAGTCGCGGACCGAAGTCTCGCTGGGTTTTGCGCCGCTGGTCAAGCAGGCTGCGCCGGCGGTCGTGAACATCTATGCCCGCCGCATCGTCGAGGCACGGCAGAGCCCTTTCATAAACGATCCGTTCTTTCAGGACTTTTTCCGCAGTTTCGCCAATCCGCAACCGCGGGTACAGAATTCGCTGGGCTCAGGGGTGATCCTGTCGGCCGACGGAATCGTGGTGTCGAATTTTCACGTCGTGGGGATGGCCACCGATATTCGCGTGGTACTGACGGACCGGCGTGAATATTCCGCCCGGGTGTTGCTGGGTGACCAGGAGAGCGATCTGGCGATCCTGCAATTGCAAGAGGCCGAGGACCTGCCCTTTCTGTCGCTGCGCGATTCCGATCAGGTCGAGGTCGGCGAACTGGTGATGGCGATCGGCAACCCCTTTGGCGTCGGACAGACCGTCACCAGCGGCATCGTCTCGGGCCTGGCCCGTTCCGGCGCGGCCACAGGGCAGGCGCGCGGCTATTTCATTCAGACAGACGCGGCGATCAACCCGGGCAATTCGGGTGGAGCGCTGATCGACGTCAATGGCGATCTGATCGGCATCAACACCTCGATCCTCAGCCGGTCCGGCGGTTCCAACGGCATCGGCTTTGCTATCCCGGCCAATCTGGTCGGGGAATTCGTGCATCAGGCACGGCTGGGTCATGACCGGTTCCAGCGTCCCTGGGCGGGCATGTCGGGTCAGCCGGTGAACTCCGATCTGGCCGAGTCGCTGGGTTTGGCAGTGCCCGATGGCATCGTGATTTCCGAATTGCACCCGGCCAGCCCCTTTGCCAGGGCCGGCATGGCGGTCGGGGACGTCATCACACATGTCGGCAGTCAGCCGGTGAATTCGCCGCAGGAGATGCTGTTCCGCATGACAGTGGCGGGCACCGGTGAAACCACCCAGGTGATCTGGATGCGCGATTCCGAACAGCGCGAAAGCACGGTCAGGATGCTGCCGCCGCCCGATGAGCCGCCAGCGCAGGAACGGACATTGGGCAAACGCACCGTGCTGCCCGACATGACCGTGGCACGGGCCAATCCGGCAGTGATCGCGCGGTTCGGATTGCCGCTGACGACGACGGGGGTTCTGGTCACCGATCCCGGCCCGCTGGGTGCCCGTGTGGGCCTCAAGACCGGCGATGTGATCCGCGCAATCAACGGGCGCGATGTCGAAACCAGCGACGATGTCGAAACGGCGCTGACCCGGCCGGGGCGGACAGTGCTTCTGGACCTGCTGCGGCGCGGACAGCGCCTGGGTCTGCGGTTCCGGCTCTAGGCATGGCGGATCTGTTCGATACCGGCGTCGCGCAACCGGCCCGCAACCGGCCGCTGGCCGACCGGTTGCGGCCGCAATCTCTGGCCGATGTGATCGGACAGGACCAGGTACTGGGTCCCGAAGGGCCGCTGGGGGCGATGCTGGCGGCGGGCAGCCTTGGCAGCCTGGTTTTCTGGGGGCCGCCCGGTGTTGGAAAGACCACCATCGCGCGGCTGCTGGCGGATGTCAGCGATCTGCATTTCGTGCAGATCAGCGCCATATTCACCGGCGTGCCGGACCTGAAAAAAGTGTTCGAGGCGGCGCGTATCCGGCGCCAGAACGGTCAGGGAACGCTGCTGTTCGTCGACGAGATCCACCGGTTCAACAAGGCCCAGCAGGACGGGTTCCTGCCACATATGGAGGACGGCACGATCCTGCTGGTGGGGGCGACGACCGAAAACCCCAGCTTTGAATTGAATGCCGCATTGCTGAGTCGGGCGCAGGTGCTGGTGCTGCAGCGGCTGGACCTGGCCGATCTAGAGCGGCTGACCCAGCGCGCGGAAAGGGAACTGGACCGCAAGCTGCCCCTGACGCCGGCGGCGCGCGCCGCGTTGCAGGACATGGCCGATGGCGACGGGCGCGCGTTGCTGAACCTGATCGAGCAGGTTGCGGCGTGGAAGGCCGACACCGAACTGGACACCGAGACGCTGGCAAACCGGCTGATGCGCCGGGCGACGAAATACGACAAGTCGGGGGATGAACATTACAACCTGATCTCGGCACTGCACAAATCGGTGCGCGGTTCGGACCCGGACGCCGCCCTGTACTGGTTCGCGCGCATGCTGACTGGCGGAGAGGACCCGCGCTATCTGGCACGGCGGATCATCCGCATGGCGGTCGAGGATATCGGCCTGGCCGATCCGCAGGCCCAGACGGTCTGCCTGCATGCCTGGGAAACCTACGAGCGCCTGGGCAGTCCCGAGGGCGAGTTGGCGTTGGCGCAGGCGGTCACCTATCTGGCGCTGGCACCGAAATCCAACGCCGGATATGCCGGGTTCAAGGCGGCGATGCGTTTGGCAAAACAGACCGGCAGCACGCCGCCGCCAAAACACATCCTGAACGCACCCACGGGGTTGATGAAGGATCAGGGCTATGGTGCCGGCTATGCCTATGATCACGACGCCGAAGACGGGTTTTCAGGCCAGAACTATTTCCCCGACGATGTGAAACGCCCGGTTCTGTATGCTCCGGTCGAGCGCGGGTTCGAACGCGAGTTGAAAAAGCGGCTGGACTATTTCGCCCGGCTGCGCGTCCAGCGCAACGCAGACTAGGGCGGTCGTCGCCAATCCCGGTTTGGGCGATACCGCACGTGGCTGGACCCTCTGTTTTGCGTCCCGTCGTCGCAGGGTGCCGGGTGCCCCCGGTCACCCCCGGGGGCGGACGCGTCCCGCGACTGCTTGACTCCGCGCGCGTCCCGCGCGACATCCCGCGCATGATTTCATCACTCTCTCTCGTAGCGCTTGGCGGCGCGATCGGCGCGTCCTTGCGCTATCTGGCCGGTATCGGCGTTGTGCGCCTGCTGGGCCATCAGGAATTTCCGCTGGCGATCATCACCGTCAACGTGATCGGGTCATTTCTGATGGGGGTCTTTGTGGTCGCCGCCGCACAGCGCGGGCTGACCGACTACAGCCCCTTCGTGATGACCGGTCTGCTGGGCGGCTTTACCACCTTTTCGGCGTTTTCACTGGAAACAATGACCTTGTTTACCCGCGGCGCGCATGGGCAGGCCGCGCTCTATGTGCTGTTGTCGGTCGGGCTGTCGGTCGGTGCTCTGGCGCTGGGGCTGGCCGCAGCCCGGGGAGCCCTGACATGAGCGGTGTGCAGTTGATCACGGTGCAGGCGGCGGATGGCGATCAGCGTCTGGACCGCTGGCTGCGCCGGATGTTCCCGCATGTCAGCCAAGGGCGCATCGAAAAGATGTGCCGCAAGGGCGAACTGCGCGTTGATGGCGGGCGGGTCAAGGCCGCAAGCCGGGTGATGGCCGGCCAGCAGGTTCGGGTGCCCCCCTTGCCGGACAGCGAACACCGCCCGGCACCGGCGCCCAGCCGGGTGTCCGAGGCGGACGCAAAGATGATCCGCGATTGCGTGATCTACCGCGACGATCATGTGCTGGCGCTGAACAAGCCCGCCGGATTGGCCGTGCAGGGCGGCAGTGGCCAGTCGCGCCATGTCGACGGGCTGTCCCCGGCGCTGCGCTTCGGTTCAGAGGAAAACCCGCGCCTGGTGCATCGTCTGGACAAGGACACATCGGGCGTATTGCTGCTGGCGCGGACCCGGCAGGCTGCCAAGGGGCTGACCGCTGCGTTCCGCCATCGCAGCACGCGCAAGATTTACTGGGCGCTGGTCGCCGGTGTGCCGACACCCTATCTGGGCGAGATCAAGACCGGCCTGGTCAAGGCCCCGGGCCACGGGCGTCAGGGCGAGGGCGAAAAGATGATTGCCGTGCACCCCGCCGAGGTGGACGACACCCCCGGCGCCAAGCGCGCGCACACGGTGTATGCCACGCTGTACCGGGTCGCCGGCCGAGCCGCCTGGGTAGCGATGGAACCGGTCACCGGGCGCACCCATCAGCTGCGCGCGCATATGGCTGCGATCGGGCATCCGATCGTGGGCGACGGCAAATATGGCGGCTCGGGTCAGGAAAATCAGGGTGACGGCTGGGGCGCGCAATTGGGCGGGGTCATCAGTAAGAAACTGCATTTGCATGCAAGGCGGCTGTCCTTTGAGCACCCCGAAACGAAAAAGCCGATAACGGTGACCGCGCCGTTGCCGCCCCACATGCAGGACAGTTGGTCCACGTTCGGCTGGACCGAGGATCTGGCCGCGGACGACCCGTTCGAGGAACTGCAATGAGCTGCCCGCCGCTGCGGCTGGTGATCTTCGATGTGGACGGCACCCTGGTGGACAGCCAGGGGGCAATTGTCGACGCGATGGCGGTGGCCTTTCGGACGATGGGCCTGCCGGTTCCGGCTCGGGCGGCGATCCTGTCCATCGTCGGTTTGTCGCTGGAACGCGCGATGGCGCATCTGGCACCAAACGAAGATGCGGAGACATGCCAGGGTCTGGTCGAGGCCTACAAGCGGGCCTATCAGACCGGGCGCGAAGCCGCCGGGGCGACGCAGATTTCACCATTGTATCCCGGGGCTCGCCGGACCATCGCGGCGCTGACCGCGGTACCGGACATCCTGTTGGGAGTCGCGACCGGCAAGTCGCAGCGCGGGCTTGCGGCGCTGCTGGACGGGCACGGGCTGGACGGCGTCTTCGTCACCCGGCAGGTGGCCGACCATCACCCCTCAAAGCCGCATCCGTCGATGATACATGCGGCGATGGCGGAAGCCGGGGTGCGGCCCCAGGACACGGTCATGATCGGCGATACCAGTTTTGACATGGAGATGGCCGCCGCTGCCGGGGTGGCCGGCATCGGGGTGACCTGGGGCTATCACCCGCCCGAGCGCCTGGGTGCGGCGCGATGTCTGATCGACGGTTTTGACCAGTTGCATACGACCCTGAGCGACATCTGGAAAGTGACGGCATGAGCGAATGGAAGCGGAAAAGGTTCTGGAAGACGGCCCGCGTGGCCGACGGGCCCGAGGGGTTCTCCGTCGAGTTGGACGGGCGCCCGGTGCGGACGCCGGGAAAGGCGCCGCTGGCCTTGCCGACCCGCGCCATGGCCGAAGCCATGGCCGCAGAATGGCAGGCCCAGGACGAGGTAATCAACCCGCTCAGCATGCCGGTCACGCGCTCGGCCAACAGCGCCATCGACAAGGTGCGCCCGCAGCATGCCGAAGTTGCGGACATGCTGGCAGACTATGGCGACAGCGACCTGCTGTGCTATCGCGCCGAAGCGCCGGCCGCCCTGATCCAACGACAGAGCGCGCAATGGGATCCGGCGCTGGACTGGGCGGCTGAAACCCTTGGCGTGCGCCTCCAGGCGCGGTGCGGGGTCATGCATCGGCCACAAGATTGCGGCGACCTGTCGGAGCTGCGCCGGCGGGTGCATGCGATGACCGATTTTCAGCTGGCCGGGTTTCACGATCTGGTCTCGCTGTCGGGGTCGCTGGTTCTGGGATTCGCCGCAGCGCTGGACTGGCGCGGCGCGCAGGAGATCTGGACCTTGTCGCGGCTGGACGAGCTTTGGCAACAAGAGCAATGGGGCGCCGACGAGGACGCCGAAGAAATGGCGGAAACCAAGCGTCTTGCGTTTTTGCACGCTAAGCGGTTCTATGATTTTTCTTAAGCAAGGGTGCGGCGATTTCCAGCGGGATTACTGCGGGGAAGTCGGCGGGTTGGCCCCCCGAATAGTTTGAACGATCCCTTGACGTTTGGGGATGAATCCGCCCAAACTTGGCCCCACAGAAGGGGATATCCCCTTTTCGCTGTTTAATCCGGCATGACTGGTGCCGGGTAGACCGCCTTTCAGCGTGGCGGAAAATCAGGAAGAGGTAAAAATGAAAAACTCCGTACTATTTGGCGCACTTACGGTCGCCGGACTGGCAGCGGGCGCTGCCGCCGCGGGCACGTTGGATGACGTCAAGGCACGTGGCAAGCTAAACTGTGGCGTGGTGACCGGCCTGGCGGGCTTTGGTGCACCGGACGCGAACGGCGAATGGAAGGGCTTTGACGTGTCCGTATGCCGCGCCGTGGCCGCCGCTGTGTTGAACGATGCCTCTGCCGTCGAATTTGTTCCGACCACGCCCAAGACGCGCTTTACCGCACTGGCGTCTGGTGAAATCGATATGCTGGCGCGGAACACCACCTGGACCTTTTCGCGCGATGTCGACCTCAAGTTCGATTTCGTCGGCGTGAACTATTATGACGGTCAGGGCTTTCTGGTACCCAAGGAACTGGGCGTCAGCTCGGCCAAGGAACTGGACGGCGCTACGGTCTGCATTCAGACCGGCACCACGACCGAACTGAATCTGGCGGACTTTTTCCGCAGCAACAACATCAGCTACGAGCCGGTTCCGATCGAAACCAACGCCGAAGCGCAGCAGCAGTATCTGGCAGGGGCATGCGACGTCTATACGACAGATGCGTCCGGGCTGGCTGCGACACGCGCCACGTTCGAAGATCCGTCCGCGCATGTTCTGCTGCCCGAAATCATCTCGAAGGAACCGCTGGGTCCGCTGGTCCGCCATGGCGACAACGAATGGGGCGACGTGGTCCGCTGGACCCTGAACGCGTTGATCACGGCCGAAGAGTTGGGCGTCACCTCGGCAAACATCAACGAGATCGGCGAAAGCTCGGACAACCCTGAGATCAAGCGTCTGCTGGGCATCGAGGGCACGCTGGGCGAGATGCTGGGGCTGGACGCGGACTGGGCCAAGCGCGCCATTCTGGTGGGCGGCAACTATGGCGAGATCTTTGCCAAGAACATCGGCGAGACCACGCCGATCGGGCTGGCGCGCGGCCTGAACGCGCAATGGACCGACGGCGGCCTGCTGTATTCGCCACCGTTCCGCTGAACATCATCCGGGAAAAGGGCGCAGGTTATCCTGCGCCCTTTTTCGTAAGACAGTACTGATAACAAATCCGGTTCTGCGTGAGTGGGGAAAACCCCGCCGAGAGACAGGACCGGAAAACAACAGGGGGCGACTTCATGTCCGCACTCAGCGATCCAGAAGATCAGCGATTCCGGCTGTCGATGCTTCTCTATGACACCCGGTACCGCTCGGCCACGATTCAGGTCATTGCCATGTTCGCCTTCATGCTGATGGCGGCATGGGTCATCAACAACGCGATCCAGAACTTGGATGCCTTGGGCAAGCCTGTCGAATTCACCTATTTTTCCGAGGTGGCCGGGTATGACATCAATCAGCGTCTGCTGGACTATAATTCCCGCGACACCCATCTGCGCGCGTCGCTGATCGGATTGCTGAACACGCTGATCGTGGCCTTTCTGGGGTGTATCTTGGCGACGATCATCGGCATCCTGGTGGGGGTGCTGCGCCTGTCCAACAACTGGCTGGTGTCGCGTCTGATGACGGTCTATGTCGAAACCTTTCGCAACGTGCCGGTGCTGTTGTGGATCGTCTTCGCCATGGCGATCCTGATCGAAGGCCTGCCCAGTCCGCGCGATTTTCGCGGCGACACTCCGGCCGCGTCGCTGGATCTGTTCGGCTCGGTCGCCATTACCAACCGTGGTGTCTATATCCCCGAACCACTGTTCTCGCGTTCGTTGGGAAATATCCACTTCTTTGGCGACAGCAGCCTGCGGTTCGACGTGTCGTTGGATCTGATCGCCATCCTGGCAGTGCTGGCCGTCAGCATCTTTGCCATGCGCAAGGTTGCGGTCCGGGCCGCGCGCATCCAGGAGGAAACCGGAATTCGTCCCACCATCTGGTATGTCGAACTGGGCATTCTTGTGGTTCCGATGCTGGCCCTGCTGGTGGCTCTGGGCTTTCATCTTGGTTATCCTGAACTCAAAGGGTTCAATTTCAGCGGCGGCACCCATATGCGCAACTCGCTGATCGCGCTGTGGCTGGCCCTGTCCTTGTACACGGCCGCCTTTATCGCCGAGATCGTGCGTGGTGGCATCCTGGCCATATCCAAGGGACAGACCGAGGCCGCGGCCGCTCTGGGCCTGCGGCCGGGCAAGATCATGAGGCTGGTGATCCTGCCCCAGGCCTTGCGGGTCATCATCCCGCCGCTGA
Source organism: Sedimentitalea sediminis (assembly GCF_042687825.1). Lineage (NCBI taxonomy): Bacteria > Pseudomonadati > Pseudomonadota > Alphaproteobacteria > Rhodobacterales > Paracoccaceae > Sedimentitalea > Sedimentitalea sediminis. The sequence continues at coordinate 57,691 of NZ_JBHUQE010000013.1, forward strand.
TCTCGAACTATCTGAACCTGACCAAGAACAGTTCGCTGGCGATTGCCGTGGGGTACATGGATATCACCGGCACGCTGGGCGGCATCACAATGAACCAGACCGGACGAGAACTGGAATGCGTTCTGCTGCTGATGCTGGTCTATCTCGCGATCTCGTTGTCCATTTCCGGGGTGATGAACTGGTACAACAAGCGCGTCAAACTGGTGGAGCGGTAAGATGTCAGAAGTTCATGCACATACTGTCGGCTATGTCCGCGAAACCATGTTGCCGCAACAGGCGCCGCCGGCAACCACCGTGGGCTTTATCGGATGGGTCCGCCAGAATCTGTTTTCCGGAGCGCTGAACAGCATTCTGACGCTGTTGGCGATCGGGTTCATCTATTACATCCTGTCCGGTGTTCTGCCGTGGACGTTTCAGTCGGTGTGGGATGCGAATTCACTGACCGAGTGCCGCGAGATCATGATGGCGACCTGGGGCGACACCCATGGCCATGCCTGCTGGGGGGTGATCAAGGACCGCTGGTTGCAACTGCTATACGGCTTCTACCCGCCCTATCCGGCCCATCCTGACGCCAATTTCGGCGCTGCACCTGACGGGCATTGGTGGCCGGCCTATATCCGGCCCAACTTGACCCTGATCCTGTTGCTGGTGGCACTGGCGCCTGTGCTGTTCACGGGCGCGCCACGCAAGCTGTTATACGTCACGGCGGCCTATCCGTTTCTCCTGCCCTGGCTGATGTGGGGCGGCAGCATATGGGTGCCGATCACCGCCGCCGCCGGTTTTGTCATCGGCTATCTGGCGTTTCACTTTGGCGAACGCACTCTGGGCACGCTGGGCGGCATGATTGCCGGAGCGGCGTTGCCGATCGTATGGTGGCTGTTCCTTGCGGCGCCGGTGGTGGACGGCTTGACATCGGTCCTCGATATCGGCCTCCCGTCGGTGCAAAGCCGCGACTTTGGCGGCTATATGCTGGCGCTTGTGTTGGGCGTGGTCGCGATCGGGGTGTCGCTGCCCATCGGAGTCGTTCTGGCGCTGGGGCGTCAGTCGGACCTGATGATCGTGAAATACCTCTGCGTCGGCTTTATCGAGTTCATACGCGGTGTGCCGCTGATCACGCTGCTGTTCGTGGCGTCGCTGCTGTTGAACCTGTTCCTGCCGCCGGGCACCAATTTTGACATCATCCTGCGGGTCATGATCATGATGACGCTGTTCGCCGCGGCCTATATGGCCGAGGTGATCCGCGGCGGCCTGGCCGCGCTGCCAAAGGGGCAATACGAAGGTGCCGACAGTCTGGGTCTGAATTATTGGCAGGCGCAGCGGCTGATCATCATGCCGCAGGCGCTGAAGATTTCTATCCCGGGCATCGTCAGCACCTTTATCGGGATCTTCAAGGATACAACGCTGGTGTCGATCATCGGCCTGTTCGATGTCATCGGCCTGGCCAGCGCGATCCGCGCCGATACCTCCTGGAACGGCGTCTATTGGGAACTGTTTGCCTTTATCGGCTTTCTGTTCTTCGTCGTCTGCTTCTCCATGTCCCGTTATTCCATGTATCTGGAGCGCAAGCTTCAGACCGGCCACAAATAAGGAAACTGCAACATGTCTGAACTGGCAATCGACCGTCAAATCGACCGTTCCAAGATGCAGGTCAGCGACCAGGTCGCCATCGAGATCACCAACATGAACAAATGGTACGGCGCGTTTCACGTGCTGCGCGACATCAACCTGACGGTGATGCAGGGCGAACGGATCGTGATCGCCGGGCCTTCGGGCTCCGGCAAATCCACGCTGATCCGCTGTCTGAACGCGCTGGAGGAACACCAGCAGGGCAGGATCGAAGTCGACGGGACCGTGCTGTCCAACGACCTCAAGAATATCGACAAGATCCGGTCCGAGGTCGGCATGGTGTTCCAGCATTTCAACCTGTTTCCGCATCTGACAATTCTGGAGAACTGCACGCTGGCGCCGATCTGGGTGCGCAAGACACCGCGCAAGGAGGCCGAGGAACGCGCCATGCATTTCCTGCACAAGGTCAAGATCCCCGAGCAGGCCGACAAATACCCCGGCCAGCTGTCCGGCGGCCAGCAGCAGCGGGTCGCCATCGCCCGGTCCCTGTGCATGATGCCGCGGATCATGCTGTTTGACGAACCCACCTCGGCGCTGGATCCCGAGATGATCAAAGAGGTGCTGGACACCATGATCGAGCTGGCCGAAGAGGGCATGACCATGCTGTGCGTGACCCACGAGATGGGCTTTGCCCGCCAGGTCGCGAACCGGGTGATCTTTATGGACGAGGGTCAGATCGTCGAACAGAACGAGCCCGAAGAATTCTTTAACAACCCAAAGAGCGAGCGGACCAAGCTGTTCCTGAGCCAGATTCTGGGGCACTGACAACGCCCCCGCGGCCCCGGCGAAAATGGCCCCTGTGCCCATGCTGTGCCGGGCAGGGGCCTGCGCGCTGCGGGCGTCAGGTCGAGGCGTCGTCGATCAGCGGATTGGGTCCGGCAAAGGCCACCAGCTTTTGCTGGTCGGTGATCGTAACCTGTTGACCCTGAACGTGAACCCCGTGTTTGCGCAGCCCCTTTAACGCCCGGCTCAGGTTTTCCGGTGTCATTCCCAGAAACGAGGCCAGCCTGCGTTTCTCGGTCTGCAATTCGAACTGTGTGGCGTTTTTCGCGTATCTTTGGTGCCGCAACAGATAGTTTCCCAGCCGCTCGTGCGATGTGCGCAGCTTGAGGTCCTTGGTGTTCTTGACCACGGCGCGATAACACTGCGCCAGTTCTGTAACGATGGCGCGGGCAAATTTCGGGTCGACATCGAAGACTGCCCGCACATCCTGGCTGGGCAGCAGCGCGACGCGGCATTTCTCCAGCGTCCGGGCCGACATGAGATAGGGCGCGTCCTTGATCGTGGCCGCCAGAATAAAGGTCGAGACCGGCCGCACCGTCGCCATGCTGGTCTCGCGACCGTTCCACTGCGAATACAGATCGACCGATCCGGACAGCAGGACATGCAGGAAGGTGCTGGGATCGCCTTCGCCGATCAGCTCCATCTGGGCGGGAAAATTCTGTACATAAGACCCCCGCATCAAGGCCAGGAAGTGAGCCTCTTCCATGTCGCAAAACAGATCGAGTCGTCGGATCTCGGGCGAATCCGACTCAGGCATTCCCAGATACACGTCAACCTCCGCTTTGATACATGTCGGCTTGTTGCTTGATAAATGTCAATGGGCAAATTGACGCCTATAGATTTCTCTCTTGACCTAGGTACGTTCCGATCATGACATTTTTCGGTAAGCCGTTAATATTTATCGGTTTTCGCGGATCTCTGATGCAGATCAAGTCGCGACGGGGCGGATTCTTCTCAATTCAGCGCAAGTCGGCATCCAGCCGATCATCACACCAAATACGCGGAGAAACAGAATGCGTACATTGGAAGGCGTCACGCGTACGGACCAGTACCGCGCGCTGGGACTGAGTACTTTTGCTTTTACGGTCTGCTTTGCTGTGTGGACCATCTTTTCCATCATCGGTGTCAAGATCAAACAGGAACTCGGGCTGAGCGATACTCAGTTCGGCCTGCTGGTTGCGACGCCGGTTCTGACCGGTTCGATCAGCCGAATCTTTCTGGGGGTCTGGACCGAGCAGTTCGGCGGACGGATCATGTTTCCGCTGCAGATGCTGATCACCTCGGTATGTGTCTGGCTTTTGACATCGGTGCAGACCTACGAGATCTTTCTCATCGCCGCGCTGGGCCTGGGCCTGGCGGGCGGGTCGTTCATCGTCGGCGTGGCCTATACCTCGCGCTGGTTCGAAAAGGAACGTCAGGGCACCGCGCTGGGCATTTTCGGCGCCGGTAACGTCGGTGCAGCCGTCACCAACTTTGCGGCACCGTTCCTGGTCGTCGCGCTGGGCTGGCAGGGCACCGCACAGGTCTATTCGGTCGTTCTGGCGATCACCGCTGTCCTGTTCTTTGTCTTTGCCAAGACCGACCCGGTTCAGATCGAACGCAAGAAAACCGGCGAAGGCCCGGTTTCGGCAGGCTCGCAGTTGGAACCGCTGAAAGACATGCAGGTCTGGCGCTTTGCCACCTACTATTTCTTCGTCTTCGGTGCCTTTGTCGCGCTGGCCAGCTTTTTGCCGCGCTACTATGTCGGCGCCTATGGTCTGGAGCTGACCACGGCGGGTGTCTTTGCTGGCCTCTATTCGCTGCCCGGTTCGGTGTTCCGCGCCCTGGGTGGCTGGATGTCGGACAAATGGGGTGCCCGTCTGGTGATGTACGTGACCTTTATCGTGTCGCTGATCGTGCTCTTCGTGATGAGCTATCCAAAGACCAGCTATATCGTTTCGGGCATCGACGGTCCGATCGAGTTCAACTTTGGTCTGAGCGTCGGCTTTTTCGTGGCGATGACCGTGATCCTGGGCTTTGTCATGAGCCTGGGCAAGGCAGCGGTCTACAAGCATATCCCGGTCTACTATCCGCACCATGTCGGATCTGTCGGCGGTCTCGTGGGCATGATCGGGGGGCTTGGTGGTTTCTTCCTGCCGATCTCGTTCGGCGTGCTGCTGGACTATACCGGTGTCTGGACCGCGCCGTTCATGCTGTTGTTCGTGATCGTGGCGATCTCGACGATCTGGATGCATGTCGCCATCCGCCGCATGGAGCGTGCCCGCCATCCTGGCCTGGTCGACGAGAAATACCTGTCGGATGTGCCGGATGCGCCGCTGCCAAAGCCTGACGCGCAGGCGCCTCGCCCCTCTGAAACCGCGGCCGCCCGACCGGCTGGCTGAACTGAAACGCGGACGGGCCACCGCCCCGGGCGGCCCGCATACCCAACACGCCTGAAAGGACTGATCTTATGGCGATGACTGACGCAAATGCCGGACAACAGGGCCACACCCTGATCGACTGGCGTCCCGAAGACGAAAAATTCTGGAAGGAGAGGGGGCAATCCATTGCAACCCGCAACCTCTGGATTTCGATCCCCAACCTGCTGCTGGCCTTTTCGGTCTGGATGGTCTGGTCGGTGGTCGTGGCCAAACTTCCGGCAATCGGTTTCAACTATTCCACCGGCCAGCTGTTCTGGCTGGCGGCGCTGCCGGGCCTGTCCGGCGCCACGCTGCGGATTTTCTACAGCTTCATGATCCCGATCTTTGGCGGCCGTAAATGGACCGCGATCTCGACAGCGTCCCTGCTGTTGCCCGCGCTGGGTATCGGGTTCTCGGTACAAAACCCCGAGACCCCCTATATCGTCTTTCTGGCGCTGGCGCTGATGTGCGGTTTCGGCGGCGGTAATTTTGCCTCGTCGATGGCCAATATCGCCTATTTCTACCCGAAAAAGACCAAGGGCAACGCGCTGGCGCTGAATGCCGGTCTGGGCAACCTGGGCGTGTCGGTCATGCAGTTCGTCGTGCCGCTGGTCATCACGGCGGGCGTGTTCGGCGCCCTTGGTGGGGACTCGGTGCAACTGGCGGATGGCAGCGAGCTCTGGATCCAGAATGCCGGTTTCATCTGGGTGCCGTTCATCCTGGTGTCGGCCATTGCCGCCTGGTTCGGAATGAATGACATTGCCGATGCCAAGGCGTCGTTCAAAGAACAGTCGATCATCTTTTCGCGCAAGCACAACTGGATCATGTGCATTCTCTACACCGGCACCTTTGGCAGCTTTATCGGCTATGCCGCCGGCTTCCCGCTGCTGATGAAAACCCAGTTCCCCGAAGTCAACGTGCTGCAATACGCCTTTCTCGGTCCCCTCGTCGGGGCGCTGAGCCGCGCCGCGACCGGCTGGATCTCGGACAAGTTCGGCGGTGGCCGCGTGACCTTCTGGACCTTCCTCGGCATGATCGTGGCGGTCTGGGGCGTGCTGCAGTTCCTGCCGTCCGAAGCCAACCCGGCGGGCAATTTCTGGGGCTTCTTCGCCTGTTTCATGGCGCTGTTCTTCCTGACAGGTGTCGGCAACGCCTCGACCTTCCAGATGATCCCGTCGATCATGCGCCAGGAAATCCCGCGCCTGATGCCGGACCTGGACCAGGCCGCGACGCTCAAGCAATCCGAACGCGAAAGTGCCGCGATCATCGCCTTTACCAGTGCCATCGCCGCCTATGGGGCCTTCTTCATTCCCAAGGCTTACGGCACATCGATCAGCATGACCGGAGCCCCCAATGGCGCGCTCTGGGCCTTTCTGATCTTCTACGTGATCTGCGTTGCGATCACCTGGGTTTTCTACAGCCGCAAAAACGCGCCGGTGCCCTGCTGAGCATATGACATTCCGGTCGCGGGCCGCCCCGCGACCGGCAGCCAATAGGAGAAAAACATGAGCCACCTGCTCGACAGACTGAACTTCCTCCAGTCCAAGGAATTGGAAACCTTCTCGAACGGCCACGGTCAGGTCACCCGCGAGAACCGCGACTGGGAGGACACCTACCGAAACCGGTGGCGACACGACAAGATTGTCAGATCGACCCATGGGGTGAACTGCACCGGGTCCTGTTCCTGGAAAATCTATGTCAAATCCGGGATCGTGACCTGGGAGACGCAACAGACCGACTATCCGCGTACCCGGCCCGATCTGCCCAACCATGAACCGCGCGGCTGTGCGCGCGGCGCCAGCTACAGCTGGTATCTCTATTCCGCGAACCGGGTGAAAAACCCGCTGGTGCGCGGCCGTCTGATGAAGGTCTGGCGCAAGATGCGCGAGACGATGTCCCCGATCCAGGCCTGGACCAAGCTGCAGAACGATCCGGTTCTGCGCGCCTCGTATGTCGAGACCCGCGGCAAGGGCGGGTTCGTGCGCGCCACCTGGGACGAGGCGACCGAGATCACCGCCGCCGCCAACGCTTATACTGCAAAGACCTATGGCCCGGACCGGGTCTTCGGCTTTTCGCCGATTCCGGCCATGTCGATGGTCTCTTACGCCGCCGGTTCGCGCTATCTCAGCCTGCTGGGCGGTGTCTGCATGTCGTTCTACGACTGGTACTGCGACCTGCCGCCGGCATCGCCGCAAGTTTGGGGCGAGCAGACCGACGTGCCCGAAAGTGCCGACTGGTACAATGCCGGCTATCTGCTGCTCTGGGGCTCGAACGTGCCGCAGACGCGGACGCCGGATGCGCATTTCTATACCGAGGCCCGGTATCGCGGCACCAAATCCGCGGTGATCTGCCCGGACTATTCCGAAGCGGCGAAATTCGGCGATGTCTGGCTGAACGTCAAACAGGGCACCGACGCGGCCCTGGCCATGGCCTTTGGTCACGTCATCCTGCGCGAATTCCACCTGAACAAGCAGGTCGACTATTTCCAGGAATACTGCCGCAAATATTCCGACTTTCCGATGCTGGTCAGCCTGGATGAAAAGGACGGCAAACTGGTGCCGGGCCGGTTCCTGCGGGCCGATGATCTGGACGGCAAGCTGGGCGAAGACAACAACCCGGAATGGAAGACCGTGGCCTATGACGAGACCAGCAAGGGTCTGGTCGCGCCGAACGGTTCGGTCGGCTATCGCTGGGGCGAGGATGGCGAATGGAACCTTGAGGAGCGCGCCGGCAAGGCCGATACCCATCTCAAGATGACGCTGGTCGACAAAGGCGATCACGACGATGTGGTCGGCGTCGATTTCCCCTATTTCGGCGGCGAGACCACCGAACATTTCGCCACCGATGCCAAGCATCCCAACGTGATGACGCGCAACATTCCGGTCAAAAAGGTCAAGACTGCCAATGGCGAAAAGCTGGTGGCGACGGTCTTTGACCTGTTCTGTGCCAATTACGGTCTGGATCGCGGTCTGGGTGGCGACTGGGTGACCAGCGACTACACCTCGGACATGCCGGGGACCCCGGCCTGGGCGGAAAAGATCACCGGTGTTTCCGCCGACAAGATCATTCACGTGGCGCGCGAATTCGCCCAGAACGCCGAGACCACCCAGGGCAAGTCCATGGTGATCATCGGGGCGGCGATGAACCACTGGTACCACATGGACATGAACTATCGCGGTGTCATCAACATGCTGGTGATGTGCGGTTGCGTCGGTCAGTCCGGCGGCGGCTGGGCGCATTACGTGGGCCAGGAAAAGCTGCGTCCGCAGACCGGCTGGCAGCCGCTGGCCTTTGGTCTGGACTGGTCGCGCCCGCCGCGGCACATGAATTCGACCAGTGCCTGGTACGCACATACCGACCAGTGGCGCTATGAGACGCTGACATCCAACGAGATCCTGTCCCCGACCGCCCCCGAAGGCGACTGGAACATCTCGCTGATCGACTACAACATCCGCGCCGAACGCATGGGTTGGCTGCCCTCGGCGCCACAGCTCAAGACCAATCCGCTGGAAGTGTCCAAGGCGGCCAAGGCGGCCGGCAAGGAAATTCCGGCCTATGTTGCGGAACAGCTGAAATCGGGCGATCTGGAAATGTCCTGTCAGGACCCGGACAACCCGGCGAACTGGCCGCGCAACCTGTATGTCTGGCGTTCGAACCTGCTGGGGTCTTCGGGCAAGGGGCACGAGTACTTCCTCAAGCACCTGCTGGGTACCGATCACGGCGTGATGGGCAAGGATCTGGGCGAGGATGGCCGGCAAAAGCCGAAAGAGGCGGTCTGGCACAAGGACGCCCCGCGCGGCAAGCTGGACCTGCTGGTGACCATCGATTTCCGGATGAGCACCACGGCGGTCTATTCCGACATCGTGCTGCCGACCGCGTCCTGGTACGAAAAGAACGATCTCAACACCAGCGACATGCACCCGTTCATCCATCCGCTGCAGGCCGCGGTGGATCCGGCCTATGAATCCAAATCGGACTGGGAGATCTTCAAGTCGATCGCCAAAAAGTTCGAAGAGGTCGCGCCGGAAATCCTGGGGGTCGAAACCGACATCGTGGCGCTGCCGATCCTGCACGACACGCCGGCGGAAATCGCACAGGACCAGGTCAAGGACTGGAAAAAGGACGAATGCGACCTGATCCCCGGCAAGACCGCGCCGAACTATATCGCGGTCGAGCGGGACTATCCCAACCTGCACAAGAAGTTCACCTCGGTCGGGCCGCTTTTGGAAAAGCTCGGCAATGGTGGCAAGGGCATCAACTGGGACACCAAGAGCGAGGTGCAGCAGTTGCGCGACCTGAACGGTGTCGTGCTGGACGAGGGTGTCGCCCAGGGACAGCCCAGGCTGAACACCGCCATCGACGCAGCAGAGATGCTGCTGATGCTGGCGCCCGAGACCAACGGTCAGGTGGCCGTCAAGGCCTGGGATCAGCTGTCGACGGCAACCGGGATCGACCACACCCATCTGGCGAAACCCAAGGAAGAGGAGAAAATCCGTTTCCGCGACATCGCCGCACAACCGCGCAAGATCATCAGCTCGCCCACCTGGTCGGGTCTGGAGGACGAGCATGTCTGCTATAATGCCGGCTATACCAACGTGCACGAGTTGATCCCGTGGCGCACCCTGACCGGTCGTCAGCAGCTGTATCAGGATCACCTGTGGATGCGCGCATTCGGCGAAGGTCTGATGAGCTATCGCCCGCCGGTCGATCTGAAGACGATCACCAGCGAGGTGCAGGACGACGGCGACAACCTGGTCCTGAACTTCATCACGCCACACCAGAAATGGGGCATCCACTCGACCTATACCGACAACCTGCTGATGCTGACGTTGAACCGGGGCGGACCCTGTGTCTGGATTTCGGAAGTGGACGCCAGAAAGGCCGGGCTGGTCGATAACGACTGGATCGAGGTCTACAACACCAACGGTGCCCTGACGGCGCGGGCGGTGGTCTCGCAGCGGGTGAAAGAGGGCATGTGCCTGATGTATCACGCGCAGGAAAAGATCGTGAACACGCCCGGATCTGAAAAGACCGGCAATCGCGGCGGCATCCACAACTCGGTGACCCGTACGGTGCTGAAACCGACGCATATGATCGGGGGCTATGCCCAGCAATCCTATGGTTTCAACTATTACGGAACCGTGGGCTGCAACCGGGATGAATTCGTCGTGGTTCGGAAAATGAAAAAGGTCGACTGGCTCGACCAAGAAGCGACCAGCAAGGAGGCCGCGGAATGAGAGTACGTGCTCAAATCGGAATGGTGCTGAACCTGGACAAGTGTATCGGGTGCCACACCTGCTCTGTTACCTGCAAGAACGTGTGGACCAGCCGCGAAGGTGTCGAATACGCGTGGTTCAACAATGTCGAAACCAAGCCCGGCACCGGCTATCCCACCGACTGGGAAAACCAGGAACGCTGGAACGGCGGCTGGACGCGCACCCGCAATGGCAAGATCCAGCCCAAGCAGGGATCGAAATGGCGCATCCTGGCGAACATTTTCGGCAACCCGGATCTGCCCGAAATCGACGATTACTATGAACCGTTCGATTTCGACTATGACCACCTGAAATCGGCGCCGGAGATGAAGGCGTTCCCGACCGCGCGCCCGCGTTCGAAAATATCGGGCGAGCGTATGGAGAAGATCAACAAGGGTCCCAACTGGGAGGAAATCCTGGGCGGCGAATTCTCGAAGCGGTCGCAGGACTACAACTTTGAGGGCATCCAGAAAGAGATCTACGGGGAATACGAGAATACATTCATGATGTATCTGCCCCGCCTCTGCGAACACTGCCTGAACCCGGCCTGTGCGGCGTCCTGCCCGTCCGGCGCGATCTATAAGCGCGAAGAAGACGGTATCGTGCTGATCGACCAGGAAAAATGTCGCGGCTGGCGGATGTGTGTTTCGGGCTGCCCTTACAAGAAGGTCTATTATAACTGGTCGACCGGCAAATCCGAGAAATGCACCCTGTGCTATCCGCGGATCGAAAGCGGCAACCCGACGGTCTGTTCGGAAACCTGCGTCGGCCGCATCCGCTATCTGGGCGTGATGCTTTATGACGCCGACAAGATCGAAGAGGCGGCCAGTGCGGCTGACAAGACCGATCTTTACGATGCACAGCTGGACGTGTTCCTGGATCCGCACGACCCGGTGGTGATCGAAACTGCCCGCGCCGACGGCATCCCCGAAGACTGGATCAAGGGCGCGCAGGAAAGCCCGGTCTGGAAGATGGCGATGGAGTGGAAAGTGGCGTTCCCGCTGCACCCGGAATACCGGACACTGCCGATGGTGTGGTACATCCCGCCGCTCAGCCCGATCCAGAACGCCGCCGAAGCCGGTGCCATCGGCATGGACGGCGCAATGCCGGACGTGCGCAACCTGCGCATCCCGGTCCGCTATCTGGCCAACATGCTGACCGCGGGCGACGAAGCCCCGGTGGTGCAGGCGCTGGAACGGATGCTGGCGATGCGGTCCTATATGCGGTCCAAGACCGTCGAAGGGGTGATCGACGAGGCGATCGCCGCCCGCGTCGGACTGTCGGGTCGGGTCATCGAGGACATGTACAAGATCATGGCCCTGGCCGATTACGAGGACCGCTATGTCATCCCGACCACGCACCGCGAACATGTCGAAGAGGCGTTCGATTTGCGCGGCGGCTGCGGCTTTACCGATGGCAATGGCTGTTCGACCGGTGTCAGCGAGGGATCGTTGTTCGGCGGACGCAAGAAACCGCTGAAAATGCCGTCGGAGGTGCAATGATGGACCGTTCAATCAAGGCGCTGTCGCTGATCCTCAGCTATCCGACGCGCGAGTTGCAGGCCGCCATGCCGGAAATCGGGGGCGTTCTCGCCTCCGATACCCGCCTGACGGCGGCGGCGCGGCGGGCGCTGCGCCCGCTGGTGGACGATCTGACCAGTCTGGACATCTATGAACTGCAAGAGCGGTTCGTCATGCTGTTTGACCGCTCGCGCACCCTGTCGCTGAACCTGTTCGAGCATGTGCATGGCGAAAGCCGGGACCGGGGCGGTGCGATGGTGTCGCTGCTGGAAACCTATCGCGATGGCGGGTTCGAACCGGCGACCTCGGAACTGCCCGACCACCTGCCGGTGTTGCTGGAATACCTGTCGACCCGGCCCTTTGACGAGGTGCAGGACATACTGGCGGATGCGGCGCATATCTTTGAGGCGCTGAACGCCCGGCTGGCCCGGCGCGAAAGCCCCTATGGCGCGGTGTTCGCGGCGCTGCTGCAACTGTCCGGTGCTCAGGCCGATCAGGCCGCGGTCGCGGAACTGCTGGAGCAGCCCGAAGACGATCCTAACGATCTCGAGGCGCTGGACGAGGTCTGGGAGGAAAGCGAAGTCCTCTTTGGCCCGGACCCCAATGCCGGCTGCCCGCAGGTGCGGGACATGCTGGCGAAAATGGATACCCCGATCAACCCCGCGCCGGATGGCCGGCAAGCGGCAGAGTAGCGGAGGCTCAGATGCACAACTTCTTCTTTGGAATATACCCCTATATCGCCTTGACGGTGATGATCGTCGGCTCGATCGCCCGATACGAGCGCGATCCCTTCACCTGGAAAAGCTCGTCCAGCCAGCTGTTGCGGCGCAAGCAGCTGATCCTGGGATCAACCCTGTTTCACGTCGGCGTGCTGATCATCTTTTTCGGGCACCTGTTCGGTCTACTGACACCGATCTGGTTCTTTGACCTGGTCGGCATCAGTCACGGGGCGAAACAGGTCCTGGCGGTCGTGGTGGGCGGCGTTGCCGGCCTGATGGCTCTGGTCGGGGGCGGCATGCTCTTTCACCGCCGCTGGACAGACCCGCGTATCCGGCGGACGTCAAGCCCGGCCGATATCGGCATCCTAGCGTTGCTGCTGGCGCAGCTGGTGCTGGGCATCGCCACGATCTTTGTGTCGCTGCAGCACCTGGACGGTCATGAAATGACCAAGTTCATGGCGTGGGCGCAGATGATCCTGACCTTCCGCGGAGTCAGCGCGGCGCAGATGATTGTCGACGTGTCGCCGATCTTCAAGCTGCACCTGTTCCTGGGATTGACGATCTTTCTGTTGTTCCCGTTCACGCGTCTGGTTCACATCCTTTCCGCCCCGGTGCGCTATCTGGCGCGGCCCGGCTATCAGGTGGTGCGGTCGCGTCGCAGAATGCCGCGCCCGTCCCAGGGTGACGCGGCCAGCGCTTCGTCCGATGCCGCACAGTCGCCGGTGACGGCGACGACGGCGAAACCGGCGGAGTGACGGACATGGCAGCCACGCTTTTTCCCGACCTCGTCATCAATGACGAAACCATTCCGCACAGCGTGGTTGCCGCCGAGGCGCAGAATCATTCTGCGCCCCGCGGCAAGCCGGGCCTGGCCTGGCGTGCTGCCGCGAATGCGATTGCGGTGCGCACTCTGCTGTTGCAGGACGCGCGCCGCAGAACCCTGACGCCCGAACCGCAGCAGGTTGCGCCGGGCAAGTTTGAAACCGACGAAGAGGCGTTGATCCGGCAGGTACTGGAAGAGGCGGTGCAGGTGACACCGCCCGGAGAAGACGAACTGAGGGCCGAATGGGAGAAAAATCCGGACCGGTTCCGTTCACCGCCGCTGTGGGAGGTGTCGCACATCCTGTGCGGTTGTGATCCGCGCGACGAGGACGCGCGCGTAAAGGCCGAGCAGCGGGCAATAGCCCTGGCGAAACTGGCCATCGACACGCCCAGAGGGTTTGCCGCCCTGGCCGCGCAGGAGAGCGATTGCGACTCCAAGAAATCGGGCGGCACGCTGGGTCAACTCGGCCCCGGCGACACTGTGCCCGAGTTCGAAGAGGCTGTACGGCGGCTGGACGAGGGTGAAATCACCGCCGAGCCGGTCCTGTCGCGGCATGGCTATCACATCATCCGGTTGGATGCGGTCGCGCGGGGACAGGTTCTGCCCTATTCGGCGGTCCGGCAAAAGATTTCAGATGCGATCGAACGGGCGGCCTGGGTACGGGCCTCGCGGGACTATGTCCAGAAATTGGTTGCGGCGGCCGAGATTTCCGGCGCCGATCTCAAGGCCGGCTGACCCGAAATCGACGGGCGGCATTGGTGCGGGCTGTGCGTCAGCGCCCTGCGGGGCCTGGCCCTGCGCGCGGCAGGCGGCAGCCCCGCCCTGACGCCGCGGGCGATGTCGGGCGGCCCGGACCCAGAACGGAGGTGACAGGTGCTGAGTGATCTGCTGCAACGCAACGCGGAATGGTCGGCGGCGCGCAATGCCGACGAGCCCGGCTATTTCGGCCGGCTGGCCACACGCCAGTCGCCCGAGTTCTTCTGGATCGGCTGTTCCGACAGCCGGGTGCCCGCCAATGTCGTGGCAGGGCTGGACCCGGGCGAAGTCTTTGTGCACCGCAACGTCGCCAATGTCGTGCATTCGTCGGACCTGAACCTGCTCTCGGCGCTGGAATTCGCCGTCGGCGCCCTGAATATTCGCGAAATTATCGTCTGCGGCCATTTCGGCTGCGGGGGTGTCAAGGCCGCGACCGAGGCGATGCAAAACGGTCTAGCCGACCACTGGCTGGAACCGATCCGCCGCCTGGCCCGGGCCTGTGCCGCCGACCTGTCGCGGATCGACGATACCGAGGCCCGGCGGGACAAACTGGCTGAACTGAACGTGGTCGAGGGCGTGCGCCGTGTCGCCGATACCCCGATCATCCAGCGCGCCTGGTCGCGCGGGGCAGCAATCCGGATACACGGCCTGATCTATGGCCTTAAGGACGGCCTGCTGCGCGATCTGAACTGTACGGTCGCGGGCGGGCACGCGAGAACGGAGATGACGGAATGACGATTCAGGACTTGGGCGCGCCCGGCGGGTTGGAATGCGGATGCGATGCGCTGGACACGGCACCCGACCTGCTGACGATCGACCAGGCATTGCTGGCGATCGATGCGGCTGTGCCGGCAATCGCGGATATTGTCGACATCCCATTAGAACAGGCGGCCGGGCGGGTTCTGGCCCGGGCGGTCGCCGCCGAAACGACGTCGCCGCCTTTCGACAATTCGGCAATGGACGGCTTTGCCCTGCGCTGTGCGGACCTGAGCGGCGACGGCCCCTGGATTCTGCCTGTCGCCGGTCGTCAACTGGCCGGGGCGGACAGTGTCGGCGCCTTGCAGCGGGGCGTTGCGGCGCAGGTTCTGACCGGCGCGCTGTTGCCCGAAGGCGCCGATGCGGTGGTCATGCAGGAATATGCCGAGTTTGACGGCTCCCGTATCGTTCTCAACGCCCGGCCTGCGGCGGGTGCCCATATCCGACGGGCTGGCGAGGACATGCAGCCGGGCGACGTGATCGTTCCGGCCGGCCGGTGCGTCGGCCCGCGCGATATCGCTGCGATCGCTGCGACGGGGCGGGGGACGGTCCAGGTCAGGCGCCCTGTCCGGATCGGCCTGCTGACCACCGGCGACGAGGTGCGCGCAGCGGGTCAAAGCCTGGCACAGGCGCAGATCTGGGATGTGAATTCGCCGATGCTGATCGCCGCGATGCAACAGCCGGGCGTCGAATTGATCCATGCCACGCATGGCGGCGATACGCGTGAAAAGCTGCGCGAGACCCTGACCGATCTCGCCGCGCGCGCCGATCTGATCGTGACCACAGGTGGCATTTCGGTCGGGGTCGCCGACCATGTCAAACCGGCGCTGGGCGAGGCCGGCGGCCGGATCACCCTGTCGGGCGTTGCGATCAAGCCCGGGAAACCCGTCTCGGTGGGGCATCTGAACGGTGCCGTCTGGCTGGGCCTGCCCGGCAACCCGGTCTCGGCCTTTGTGACCTGGACAATTTTTGGACAGCGGATTCTGCAGCGCCTGACCGGGCACCGGCAGCAAGGCACCCATCGCCGTCCGGTTCTGACCGCCGCGCCAATCCGGCACCGGCCGGGACGCTGCGAATTGCGGCTGGCCACGCTGACCGGCCTCGACAGCGAAGGCCGCGAACGTGTCACCTTTCCGGAACAGACCCAGTCGGCGCGGGTCTCGCGCCTGCCGCGTGCGGACGGGCTGATATTGATTCCGGCGGATGCCGATCACATTCCCACAGGCGGGATGGTCGAGTTTCTGCCATTTCCGATGAACTGATGAAAGCAGTGCCATGACAATAGCTTACACGATGTCCAAGGGACCTGGCGATACTGACATGCTGCTGGCGGGTCTGGCCGACGAGCTGCAGCAGCGAGGGATCAGAACCTGTGGAACGGTGCAGATCAACACAGACAATCCGACCGGCGGGCGCTGCGACATGGACGTCCGTGTGCTGCCCGAAGGGCCGGTCATCCGGATCTCGCAGTCCCTTGGGGCGGGCGCGCGCGGCTGCCGGCTGGATTCCGCGGCGCTGGAGGGGGCGGTCGGACATGCAAAGGCCGAGCTGGACAAGGGGGCCGATCTGCTGATTATCAACAAGTTCGGCAAACAAGAGGCCGAGGGCGGCGGGTTTCGCGATGTCATCGCCCAGGCCTTTGCCCGGGGGATTCCGGTGCTGGTTGGGCTGAACGCGTTGAATCGGGCGGCGTTCCTGGACTTTGCCGGCGATCTGGCCCGGCCCGTGGCCGCGACCCGTGCCGATCTGGCGGATTGGGCGCAGGGCGCGCTGGGCACGGCGCTGCAGGCCGCCTGACCGGACGCTGCCCCGCGCGGACCCGTTGCCCCTGGGGTGGCAAACCGCGGGCTGCGGGTCAGCCGCGGCTAGTCGGGCAATTCACGCGGGATGACAAAATCCAGCACCCGGCCAGTGCCCGGGTCGATCTGCGACCAGTGATCGATGTCAAATTCAACGATCACGGTAGCCCCGGTCGGAAAATCGCGAAAGCGTGGGTGGTCGGGCGGTTGCGCCACCATTTCGGCGGCAAAGATGCTGATGCCGGGATTGTGGCCGATCATCAATACCGTGTCGCCCTGTGCCATTTCCAGAACCATCTGCATCGCGGCGGAATCCGCGTGATACAGCGACGGGGTAAAGTCGGCGGGCAGGGACAGGTCCAGACCGGCATAGGTCTGGCGGGTGCGCACCGCAGAAGAAACCAGGGCCTGGTCCGGCTGCCACGGTTGCGCGGCCAGCCATTTTCCCAATGATCTGGCAGCGCGTTGTCCCCGGCTGTTCAGGGGGCGGTCGTGATCAGACAATGTGGGGTGGTCCCAGCTGGACTTTGCGTGGCGCATCAGGATCAGGGTTCGGGTCATGAGGGATGGAACGCTTTCATATGCAGGGCGGATTGGGCGGGGCGACGTTTGGCAGCCGGGCTGACGGGACAGGCGCGGCGCGCGGCGCAACCGTTCCGCATGCAATCCCGGCCCGCCTCGATGTCCAGATAAGCATGACAGGCGGCAACATCATAGGGTCCATTGCCGGAGCGTGTGAAATCCTATGCTTGGCGAGATCCGTCTTTTGCGCCGTTCGCGGCGAACCCACCGAGGAAGCCCAGCATTTCCATAGCGCAAGGGTCGCCTTGTCGGGCAACAGAAAGTCTATGATTGAAAAGCACGGTCGGTATTCAACAGAAAGTAATTCAATCTTCTTTAAAAGAGCCGACGAAACGTTCGGGGGATCGTTTTTTGAGTTGATCATCTTTAAAATGATTCTATCTAATTCAGACCTTTGGGTTCATGCGTCCAAATACGGGAACTGACGCGCTCCGTTTTTCAATTTTCGATCCAGATTGGCGATGCAGTGAACCAATTGGTGTTCCTTGACAGAGAACGTCGAAAACGCCCGCCAATTCCCGGCGATCGAAACCCGGTCCGCGTCCTGTGCATCGACGTATACGTATTGCGGATCAGGTCTCACAATAATTTCCAAATCTTCGTGTCTGTACCTGAAAATTCTGGCTCCAGACTCGTTGATTTACAGCCGGAACAAGGCGGTGGAAGCGATCGCAATTCCTGACAGGAACACCTTTGGGCATCGGTCCCCGACGCGTGGCTTGCCGTGGCTCTCTGGAAACCAGGGCCGGAGCCACGCCATCTGCTCGTCCGTCAGCCACAGTAGATTGCTCATCGCGTCTCGTGAAATCCAGAAACTTGAATCAGCACCGTGCGGCGTCTGCAAACAAATCAATGGGTCTGGAACCTAACAGGGCCTTGTACTTGTGGAACGCTGCGTCGCTGATGCCCTACTTCCTGCGCCGTGGCACCCGCTACGCACTCTTTGACCATTCCGGTGATCTGTTGGTCCGAAAATCTGCGTTTTGTTATCCATCCTTTGTCTGGACGGACTCTACTGAAAAATGGAGGAGGAAACGGATTTTAGGTCAAAATCGATATCGCCTTTGTAAAGGCGGCGTAATGTCGCGACCATGGTTTCGAATGATTTATCCAATGCGATCTTTGTTCTGTCTGTCGGGGAAATATAGACGGATTTGCCCCTGGGTTCGCGCACCAGAAAACCATTATTTACCAAAAATCCGATTTTCCGGTGAAGAGTGCTGATGGGAAGATCTAGAACATCGGAAAGGGCGGAAATGTCATATAGTTTTCCCTGAATTTTGCCCTGCACCACCGTTCGTATTATCAAGCAATCAACCGGACTGCCCCACATTCCAGTTTCCATGGCATAAAACCGGTTTAGGCATTCTATGATTTGCGCCTGCACTTCAGCCCGCATAGCGTCGGATCGCTGATCGTCTTCATCCTCCATCACCATTTCTCTGGCGTCCTTATCAAGGTTTACACCCCTCTGAGTTTCCAGTTTGGAAAGGTCTGAGCTTGGAAAAGATGAATATTTAGGCACAATTCCCCTCTGAGATCAAGCGCGGCTGAAGGAAGGGTCTTGTGGCTTCCCGCGGGGATTCTTGGAAAAGGAGGAGGGGTTATCATGCAGAAACACATACTCGTCGTCGGCGGCGGTATCGGCGGAACAATGACGGCGAACAGCATTGTCAACAAGATGTATCCCGAGGTTTCGTCCGGGAAGGTCAAAGTAACCTTGCTGTCGGACAGCCCGTGGCACTACTACAAACCGGCCTTCATGTATGTCGCTTTCGATATGTTTTTTAAGGGTGAACTGCGCCGGCAGCAACACACCCTGTTGCGCCCGGAGATCGACTTTCAGGTCGATAGGGTGGATTCCTTCGACTTTGCCGGTTCAAAAGTAAAAACCGCGAGTGGCAAGACTGTTGGATACGACTATATCGTGGTTTCGACCGGCTGTATCCCGGCCCCTGAACGGATCGAAGGGCTGAAGGAAGCAGGAGACTACTTTTACCAGTATGACCCCGCGCGCCAGCTATCGGAAAAGTTGCGTAAGCTGGAAAAGGGGCGTGTGTTCATCACCGTGAACTTCCCCGAGACGCCCAACGTGCCGCACCAATGCGGGATCGCGCCGTTGGAAACCACGCTGATGCTTGATGAGTATCTGCGCCGCAAGGGAGTGCGCGATCAGGTCGAGATCGTCTATACCTATCCGACGGTTTCGCAGCTGCTGCGCAACTGCCTGTTCCTTCAGGAAGAGGTCTGCAACGTTCTGCCGCCTATCTTTGAAGAGCGCGGGATCAAATTTGAACGTGGCTTTACTCTGGCCAAGGTGGACGCTGAACGAAAGGTCGCAATCTCGGCAGAAGGCGAGGAACAGGATTTCGACATCCTCATGTCCACTCCGCCAATCCGCGCCGTTGATGCCGTCCTGCAAAGTGGCGTGTCGCAGGCACCAAACAATGAGGGCTGGTTGCCAACTGACCGCCAAACCCTGCAACTGGAAGGGTACCCCAACGCTTACATAATGGGCGATACGGTTGATCTTCCGATTTCGAAGGCGGGTGGATCGTGCCACAACCAATCACCGGTGATTGCGAATAACATTGCTGGGGACATCCGGTTAGGCCAGACCGTCGACGTCTATGACGGCAAGGTGCAGGCTATTGCCCAGATGGGCCTCGAGGCAGGCATGCCGCTTTGGTATGACTATGACGAAGACGTACACCCTACTCCCCCAACAAAGGTCGGTGGGCTTATGCGCAAGGCCTTTAACCGTGGGATTTATTGGTCTGTAGCGCGCGGTATCGTCTAAAATCTCAAACTTTTTTAAGGAGGCCGTCATGGCAAATCCCACCAAAACCGGAGCGGACGCGCCGCTTCTCGAACGGCTGAGCCAAGAAAGCGCTTTTGCAGATCAAGCGACCGAAGCCGGCTTGATCGATCTCGCAAACAAAGTAGCGCCATTAATCCAAGGGCGCCGTTTTCATAATGTCGTGGATTTACTCTCGCTTGCGGCGGACGGTGTGGACATGGCGGACGATGCCATGATCCAAAAAATGATGGCAGGCTATGAGGATTTTATCAGTAATGCCTGGATGCTCTCTAACGCTGCCCGCTATGCGACAAACCAGGCAGCCCGAATGCCGGTGCCCTCCCGTATGGGACTGCTACGTGCAGCAGGGGACGAAGATGTGCGCCGTGGGCTGCATTTAGCGATACAGTTTCTTGCGGTGCTCGGGCGTCAGACCGCACGAGGTGCAGAAGAAGACTGAGCATGCCTCGCTCCGAAGCAGCACTGACCACACTTTACCAACCACGCATCCGAGAATATGCGGCTCGGGTGCGCAATGACCAGCGGTTGGATAAACCCGATGTGTGCGTGACCTGTCGCAGCCCAGTCTGCGGCAGCATGATGACTTTGGACTTAAGAATTCATAATGGAATCTTGACGGAAATCGGTTGGAAAGGACGAGCTTGCACCCTTGGAATGGCCTCGCTGGGGATCATCATACGCGCGGGCATCGGACAAACGGAAAGTCAGATTGCGGAAGCTGGGCATAGGCTTTCAGGTTTGCTGAGGGGGGAAAACAAAGACTTTCCTCTGGCTTGGGCCGAGCTATCGGTCTTCTGCGCCGCGCGAGAATTCCCGGCGCGGTTTGGTTCCATTGAGCTTCCATTTGAAGCTATTGCAAAAGGATATGCAAAGGCTGGTTAGCTCGATCCCAAGGCGGTCCGGGGGGCGAGAAGCCGGGATGTGGCAGTGAGGGCTGCATGCGGCATGCGCACGCCGAATGATTATCGGCGTCTCTGTCACGGCCTATGTCCAGATTGTGGTGCCCAGATCATGCTGGGTTCCTTTAAGCTGTTGATCCGGGCGGTATCCATTCGCATCTGGCGGATTACCGCGGCCATACAGATCTCCGGTATGTCGATTCCCAAGTGCCGATCCGAATGCTGCTGGTAGCCCTTTTTGGGGTCGGCTCCGGCTGAATGCATGACCAGCAGTCTTGGCTGCCCGCCCGGCGCTGGCTGAACTGGTCCCCCCCTTTCGACCGGACACCTCGGTTTGACCAAGCACGCTTTGTGATAGCCTCAAGCACATGCTTGTATCTGAGATTGAAATTGACCTGCTCCCCTGAAACATCCTGCCATAAAGCGGCAAGGAGCGGCTCCGTTAACGGTGCAACAAGCTCGACACAGTCGCGGGAAGCCGGGTAATCAGCCTCCGGAGAAAACCGGGGCGGGTCAGTCGGGCCGGATCAGAGAGCCGGCACCGTGTTCGGTGAACAGCTCCAGCAGGCACGCATTTGGCGCGCGCCCGTCCAGGATGACCACGGCGCGCACGCCGCTGCCGATTGCATCCAGCGCCGTCTCGGTCTTGGGAATCATGCCGCCGGCGATGACGCCGTCTCGCGTCATCTGGCGAATTTGTTCGGCCTTCAGCTCGGTGACGACCTGACCCTCGGCGTTCTTGACACCCGAGACATCGGTCAGCAATAGCAGGCGGTCGGCCTTGAGCGCGCCGGCGATGGCCCCGGCGGCGGTGTCGCCATTGACGTTAAAGGTTTCGCCATTCCGTCCCGCCCCCAATGGTGCGATCACCGGGATCATGTCATGTTCGAACAGCCGGTGCAGCAGTTGCGGATCCATCAGCGCCGGCGTGCCGACGAACCCCAGAGCGGGATCGGTCTGGTCGCAGACCATCAGGTTGGCATCCTTACCCGACAGTCCGACGGCACGTCCGCCCTGGCGGTTGATTGCCTGCACGATACGCTTGTTCACCAGGCCCGACAGCACCATCTCGACGACTTCCACCGTGGCTTGATCGGTGACACGTTTGCCGTTGACGAAATCGGACTTGATGTCCAGCTTGTCCAGCAGAGCATTGATCATCGGGCCACCGCCATGCACGATGACGGGGTTCACCCCGACCTGCTGCATCAGCACGATGTCGCGGGCAAAGGTGTCCATGGCCTCGTCGCTGCCCATGGCATGGCCACCCAGCTTGATCACGACGATCGCGTCGGTATAGCGCTGCAGATAGGGCAGGGCGCTTGACAGCGTGGCCGCCGTGGCAATCCAGTCGCGGTTCATGTTCTGTGTCTTCATTCTGGTCATCCGATGCTTTTGGAGATGTCACGGATTGCGCTGTGCCTGCAAGGGCCGGCTAGATCAGCCCTGCGATGATCGCGCGCAGCGTTGTGATTCCGTCACCTTTTTCCGACGATGTCATCACGATCTCGGGAAAGGCTGCCGGGTGCCTGGCCAGCGCGGTGCGCACCTGGTCCAGGACCCGGGCGCGGTCGGCCGCCTTGACCTTGTCGGCCTTGGTCAGCACGCATTGAAACGTGACCGCCGCACTGTCCAGCAATGCCAGTATCTCCTCGTCCACCGCCTTTATCCCGTGCCGCGCGTCGATCAGCACAAAGGCGCGGCGCAGCGTCGCCCGACCGGACAGGTATTGTCTCAGCAATTTCTGCCATTTCTCGACCACCGGGCGCGGCGCGTTGGCATATCCATAGCCGGGCAGATCCACCAGATAGAGCGCGTCGCCCTGCGTGAAATAGTTGATCTCTTGCGTGCGTCCGGGCGTGTTCGAGGCCCGGGCCAGCGCTTTGGTGCCGGTCAGCGCATTGATCAGTGTGGACTTGCCGACATTGCTGCGTCCGGCGAAACAGATCTCGACCCGATCCGCCGGCGGCAGGCCCGACATGGCGACGACGCCCTTGATGAATTCGGATTGGCGGGCAAATAGCAGTCTGCCCCGTTCTGTGGTGGCGGCATCCGGGGTCTCCGCCTCGGTAAAGCGCATTTTCATCCCCGAACCTCAACCCTGTCGCAAACGTCGGTCCGCCGGGGGAACAGGCACGCAGCACCGAGGCTGAATTTGCCCGGATCCCGACGCTGCGCATCCCGCGGCCGATTACCGGACAGGAGCTGCCCGGCAATCGATTTGGCGGTCCGCAGCGGATCGCGTCCGGGGCGCTGGATCGGATACCGCCAGAGGTTGGTGAAAGCGCCGGTCATTTCTTTTCCGTCTTGGCCTTTCTGTTGAAGCCAGACTTGATGTTGCCGAACACGTCGGGCTTGTAGCCCTGGCTGCGCATGATCAGGTATTGCTGGGTAAAGGTGATCGTGTTGTTGGCAATCCAGTAGACCACCAGACCGCTGGCAAAGCTGCCCAGCATGAACATGAAGACCCAGGGCATCCAGGCAAAGATCATTTGCTGCGTGGGGTCCGAGGGGGCCGGATTCAGCTTTTGCTGCAGCCACATCGAGATGCCCAGCAGCAGGGGCAGAATCCCGATAAAGACCGTTGCCATCAGGGAGCCGGGTTCGGGACCGGCATTGGGCAGCAGACCGAACAGGTTCATGATCGAGGTCGGGTCGGGCGCCGACAGGTCCTGGAACGGGCCGAACCACGGGGCCTGGCGCAATTCGATTGTGACAAAGATCACCTTGTACAGCGAAAAGAAGATTGGGATTTGCAGCAGGATCGGCAAACAGCCGGCGGCGGGGTTCACCTTTTCCCGCTTGTACAGTTCCATCATGCCCTGCTGCATCTTCTGACGGTCGTCGCCGGCCTTCTCCTTCAGCGCCTCCATCTGCGGCTGCAGTTCCTTCATTTTGGCCATCGAAACGTAGGATTTGAACGCCAGCGGGAAGAGCAGCGCCTTGATGATCAGGGTCAGGCCGATGATCGACCAGCCCATGTTGCCGATCATCTGGTTGAGGTTGTGCAGCAGCCAGAAAATCGGTTTGGTCAGGAAAAAGAACCATCCCCAGTCGATGCTGTCGATAAAGTTCTGGATACCTGCGCTTTCGTAAGCCCGCAGGGTTTCCCATTCTTTTGCCCCGGCAAACAGCCGGGTCGTGACTGTCACGGTCTGGCCGGAATTGACGGTTTCGGTCGGCAGCACGGCCTCGGTCTGATAGATGTCCCGTCGCTCGTCATATTTGGCCACGGATTTGAACGCGCTGCCGGGGGCCGGGATCAGCGTGGACATCCAGAAATGGTCCGTGAAGCCGATCCAGCCATTGTTGCTGACCTGGACCACCTCGGCGCGGGCGCCTTCGCGGGCGTCAACAGTGAAATCGGTCATGTCGTCATAGTCGGTTTCGGTCAGGGTGGCGTCGGCCATCGAGACCACGCCCTCGTGCAGAATGAAGAAATTCTTCATCTCCTGGGGTTCGCCATGGCGGGCCAGGATGCCGTAGGGGGCCAGGCTTGCGCTGCTGTCCGAACCGTTCTCGACCGACTGCGTCACGGTGAACATGTAATCGTCGTCGATCGCCAGTTCTCGGCGAAAGGTCATGCCCTTGTCATTGCGCCAGACCAGAGTTACCGGGCGGCCGACGCCCAGCGTATCGCCGCGCTGGACGGCCCATTCGGTGTTGGCGCCGGGCACATCCTCTGGTGCCAGCCCCGCGCCAGGGGCCCACCCGTAAAGGGCGTAATAGGCCGCCGGCGTGCCGACCGGAGACAACAGCGTGACGATGGGCGATCCGGGATCGCGGGTCTCGCGGTAATCCTTCAGCGACAGGTCGTCGATGCGGCCGCCCAGCAGCGAGATGCTGCCGGTCAGACGCGGCGTGTCGATCTTCACGCGCGGAGCCTCGCTCAGGCCCGTCTGTGTCGCGGCCACCTGCGCGGTTCCGGTGGCGGGTGCCTGGGCGGGGGTCGGCGCGGTGGCCAGTGTGTCTTCGGCGATGACCTGTCCCGTGGTTTCGGTTTCCGGAGCCGGGGTCGGTTCGGGCGGCGGAAAGAGCACGAACCACACCAGGATCACGACAAAGCTGAGAGCGGTTGCGAGGATGAGGTTCTTGTTCTGATCGTCCATAGGGGACTGCCACCTTGTGCTGCGAAGACAGGGTGGGTTCAACAGAGAGAAGCCCCAAAGGTCAAGCGGATTCGCCCGGAAAACCGCCGGACCGGGCCGGCATTCGCCTTTCGGAAGAGTATGGGTTAGCCCACGTCGCGGCCAATCTTGGGGGCATCCTGCAATTTCGCCTGATGCGCGGTGATCCAGTCCAGAGTCTGATCAAAGGGCATGGGGCGGGCGATTCCGAACCCCTGCACATGGTCGCACCCCAGCTGCGCCAGCAGCGCGTGTTCGCCGACGGTCTCCACACCCTCGGCCAGGGTTTCCAGTTCCAGCCGTTCCGCCATGGTCAGAACGGCGCCGATCAGGCGTTGCTGTTCGGGATCTCGGTCGGCCTTCATCACAAAGGAGCGGTCGATCTTGATCCGCGAAATCGCGAAACGGCGGATCGAGGCGATAGAGGCATGTCCGGTGCCGAAGTCGTCTAGATCAATGCGACAGCCCATGGCCGCCAGCCCGGCGATGTTGCGCGTGACGCAGTCATCCGGACTGTCGGTGACAACGGTTTCCAGAATCTCGACCGACAGGCGTTCCGGGGCCAGTTCGAACCGGTCCAGTTCCCAACGGACCTTGTCCACCAGACCCGGATTGCGCAATTCATCGGACGCGAAATTCACCCCCACGCGCGGAACGTCGACACCGGCGCTGTCCCAGGCCTTTAGGGCCGTCAGCGCGTGGTACAGCATGACCTGACCGAGACGTTCCAGCAAACCGGCCTCTTCCATCGCTGGCAGGAACATGTCGGGCGCGATCATGCCATGCACTGGGTGGGTCCAGCGCGCCAGCGCCTCGAACCCGGTGACCTTGCCTGTATCGGTGGAAATCTGCGGTTGATACCAGGGCTGGATCTGGCCGTTTTCCAGCGCTGCGGCGGCATCGTCGCGCAAATCGCTGCGGGCCTTGGTCTTGCGATGAATTTCGGCCGAATAGGCGCGGATCGCCGAAGGTGCGGCCTGGCGGGCATCGATCAGTGCCGCCGTCGCGGCCTCGAGCCAGTCCTGGCCCGACGTGCCTGGCGCCCGGCTGCGCAGGCAGAAACCGATGGAGCAGGACACGTAGACCGAGACCCCGTCCAGCGACACCGGTTCCTCGATGGCGGTCTGCATGCGTCCCGCCAGTTGGATGCACAATTCCAAATCCATCTGGCGCACCGCCATCAGGCAGATGGCAAAACGGCTATCGCCGATCCGGGCCACAGTGTCGCCGTCGCGCAGCACCGAGATGATGCGTTCGCCGCAGCGCTGAACCACGGTATCGGCGGCGGACTGGCCATGGCGTTCCACGACCTCGGAATAGTCATCCAGCTCCAGCACGAAACAGGCCGAGCGTAGGCCCGATGTTTCGGTATCCTCGTAAACCTGCCCGATCACGGCATCAAAACCGTCACGCATCAACAGCCCCGTCACACTGTCGCGCGGCACGCCGGTCCTGTTGGTCCAGCCGCCAAAGACCCCGACAACCGCGAACAGCAGCGGCAGCGTCAGCGAGGCCACGACCAGGGCCTTTTCACCGCCCAGCCAGAAGGCGCCCAGCGTGATCGCAGGCAGGAAAGCCAGGATCGGAGGTCCGGTCAGAACCGGAATGAACCGATTTTG
The DNA here is from genome assembly GCF_042687825.1 of Sedimentitalea sediminis. NCBI lineage: Bacteria > Pseudomonadati > Pseudomonadota > Alphaproteobacteria > Rhodobacterales > Paracoccaceae > Sedimentitalea > Sedimentitalea sediminis. Next base: position 84,175 of record NZ_JBHUQE010000013.1, read on the forward strand.
AAGTCGGGTCAGCTTGCCGGACTGCGGGTGTTTCATACGGTGGACCTTTCGCTTGCTGGCACGGGGCGCCGGGCGAAGGTAGGCAGTGCGGTCTGACCTTGGGGTTAACGCAAATGCGGAATTTCGTGCAGATTGTTCCTATTTTGTCCCGACCCGCGCATCAGCCCGGCAAAGTCGAACAAACGCGGGTCCAAAAGATGGCTGGGGCGGGCGTTCATCAGGGCCCGGAAAATCACCTGCCGTCGTCCGGGGCTGTTCGCCTCCCAGTCGTCGAGAATGCGCTTGACCTGCTGGCGCTGCAGACCGTCCTGGCTGCCGCAGAGATCGCAGGGAATGATCGGATAGTTCATCGCGGCCGCGAAACGCGCGCAATCGGCCTCGGCGACATGGGCCAGCGGGCGATAGACGAACAGATCGCCTTCTTCGTTCACCAGCTTGGGTGGCATCGTCGCCAGCCGTCCACCATGAAACAGGTTCATGAAAAAGGTTTCCAGAATGTCGTCGCGATGATGGCCCAGAACCACCGCGGAACAGCCTTCTTCGCGGGCGATTCTATAGAGGTTTCCGCGCCGCAGCCGCGAACACAGGGCGCAATAGGTACGCCCCTGCGGGACCTTGTCCATGACGATGGAATAGGTGTCCTGATATTCGATCCGATGCGGTACACGCATCTTTTCCAGAAACGCGGGCAGGACCGTGGCGGGAAACCCCGGCTGCCCCTGATCCAGATTGCAGGCCAGGATATCGACCGGCAGCAACCCGCGCCATTGCAGTTCGTGCAGCACCGCCAGCAGGGTATAGCTGTCCTTGCCACCGGACAAGCAGACCAGCCAGCGGGCCCGCGGCGCGTCAGGATCGTGCGCGTCGGGTTCGACCATGCCATATTGCTCGATCGCCTCGCGCGTGTGGCGGACGATGCGCTTGCGCAGCTTTTTGAACTCGGTGGTCGATGGTGCCCCGGCAAAAAGAGGATGTATGTCGTGCTGATCCAGCATCCCTGTGCTTTAGTGGACTTGCTGCGCACCGGCAAGGGCCGCGCGGTCATATGCCGGAGGCGCGCGGCCCCTGGTCAGGGCGGCGAAACCGCCGCCCGCAGGCCAGGTCAAAAGGGCCTATTCATCCCCGAAACCAAAGGTTTCCGTCACGTATTCGATATCCTTGTCGCCGCGGCCGGACAGGTTGATCAGGATCGACTTGCCGGGATTTTCCTTGGCCGCGCGCATGGCAAAGGCCACCGCGTGTGCGCTTTCCAGCGCCGGGATGATACCCTCGTGACGCGACAGCGCGTAGAACGCCGCCAGCGCGTCTTTGTCGTTGCAGGCGGTGTAATTGGCCTTGCCGGTGCGATAGAGATGCGCGTGTTCCGGCCCGACGCCGGGATAGTCCAGCCCCGAGGCTACGGTGTGAACAGGTGCCGGCTCGCCCTGGTCATCCTTCAGCACCATGGTGCGGAACCCGTGAATGTCGCCATCCTCGCCATAGGTGATGGTGGCGGCGTGATCGCCCAGCTTGGACGAGGTGCCCAGGGGTTCGACGCCGTAGAGCGCCACGTCCTCATCCTCGATGAAACCGGCAAAGATGCCCATCGCGTTGCTGCCGCCGCCGACACAGGCTGCGACGATGTCGGGCAGCCCGCCGGTCATCTCGAGGAACTGTTCGCGGGCCTCGATGCCGACCACGTGCTGGAAGTTGCGCACCATCATCGGAAACGGATGCGGTCCAACCACCGAGCCGATGGCAAAAAGCGCCTTGTCGGCCTGCGGGACATAGGCCTGAAAGGCGCTGTCCACGGCCTCTTTCAACGATCGTCCGCCAAACCCTACAGGCACGACGGTTGCGCCCAGCAGCTTCATCCGCGTGACATTCGGGGCCTCTTTCTCGATATCGATCTCGCCCATGTGGATTTCGCATTCCATGCCGAAATAGGCCGCCGCCGTGGCCAGGGCCACGCCGTGCTGGCCAGCACCGGTTTCCGCCATCAGCTTTGTCTTGCCCATGTGTTTGGCCAGCAGCGCCTCGGCCATGCAATGGTTCAGCTTGTGGGCGCCGGTGTGGTTCAGATCCTCGCGTTTGGCATAGATCTGCGCCCCGCCGGACAGGCCGGACAGGTTCTTGAGATACGAGATCGGCGTCGGGCGGCCCTGGAAATGCTTGCGGATATAGCGCAGATCGCGAATGAACTCGGCCGATTGCGAGATCCGGTCATAGGCGTCGCGGATCTCGGCAAAATGCGGTTCCAGCGGTGGCGGCAGCATCGCCCCGCCATATTGTCCGAAATAGCCATCGCGGTTGGGAGTCGTTTTCAAATAGGTTGCCATACCCTCATGTCCTTTACGCTGTTTGTCGCGCATAGGGCATGCAGGGTCGGGGATTGGCAATTCCCATTTTGCCATCCCGGAGATGGAAATCGGCAAAAATGCCCGTGACAACTGCTGGGAACGCGCCGTATCCCGGTTTGCCGTCGGGTCAGCCCTGGGCCGGTTCGCCGATCTTGTCCTGGGTCCTCATGTCGAAATCGGAGGCGTCATGGCGTTCGTGCAGTTGGGTTTCGGGCGCGCCAAAGGTGCGGTTGACCATGCGCCCGCGCTGAACGGCGGGACGGGCGTCGATGGTCTCGGCCCAGCGCATCACATTGCGATAGCTGGCCACGTCCAGGAACTGGGCCGCGCTATAGAGCCGGCCCAGCGCCAACTGCCCATACCACGCCCAGACGGCGATGTCGGCGATCGTGTATTCGGCGCCGGCCAGATAATCGTGATCCGCCAGATGCCGGTCCAGCACGTCAAGCTGACGTTTGACCTCCATGGCAAAGCGGTTGATCGGGTATTCCATCTTGTCGGGCGCATAGGAATAGAAATGCCCGAATCCGCCGCCCAGATAGGGGGCGCTGCCCATCTGCCAGAACAGCCAGGACAACATTTCGGGGCGCTTGGCCGGGTCAGCGGGCAGAAATGCCCCGAATTTCTCGGCCAGGTACAACAGGATCGCGCCGGATTCAAAAACCCGCGTCGGCGGCGTGGTGGTGCGATCCATCAGTGCGGGGATCTTGCTGTTGGGGTTCACCGACACAAAGCCGCTGGAGAATTGGTCGCCTTCGCCAATATCGATCAGCCAGGCGTCATATTCCGCCTCGGCAACGCCCAGGGCCAGCAATTCCTCGAACATCACCGTGACCTTGACCCCGTTGGGCGTCGCCAGCGAATACAGCTGGAACGGATGCTTGCCTACCGGCAGGTCCTTGTCGTGGGTCGGTCCGGCGATCGGGCGGTTGATGCTGGCAAAGGTGCCGCCGCTTTCGCTCTCCCAGGTCCAGACTTCGGGCGGGGTATATTCGGTCTGATCGGCCATCGCGGATTTCCTGCTGACTGAGATGTGAGGGCACAGTTACGCCCGGATTTCCGATTGTCCACCTGGCGTCACGGAAATTTGCGCCGGCTGTTGAAAGGGGGGCGGACCCGGGCAGGGTCGGCCGGTGCCGGGCTAAGGGGACGGTTCCTCGGGATTGTCGGCCCCCGGTACCGGGTCATAGCCCGACCGGCCAAAGGGATGACAGCGGGCGATGCGGCGCGCGGCCAGCCAGCTGCCCTTTAGCGCGCCATGCCGCTCCAGAGCTTCGAGCGCATAGGCGGAACAGGTGGGTTGATAGCGGCAGTTGTGACCGACCCAAGGCGAGAAGACCAGGCGATAGGCGCGCACGGGCAGGGCCAGAATATGTGCGACAGGTGTCATTTCCCGCCGTGTACGCGACGCAGCGCATAGCGCAGATCGTCCAGCAACAGATCAAAGGGGCGCGCAGCGGTGGCCTTGGCCCGGCCGATCAGCACATAATCCCAGCTGCAGCGCCCGTCTGCCGGCAGGACCAGACGCGCGGCTTCGCGCAGCCGGCGTTTGGCGCGGTTGCGGGCAACGGCATTGCCAACCTTTTTCGAACAGGTGAACCCGACGCGGATGCCTTCGGCCTCGCCGGGGCTGCGTTCGCGTCCCTGCAGCATCATGCTGGCGGTGCCTTGGCGTTGGGCGCGGGCCGCGCGCAGGAAATCAGCGCGCTTTCTCAGGGTTGCGATGGGGATCGGCGCGCAAACGGACACCGCCGGGGGCCTGTTCCCCTGGGCGGCGTTGCCATCCATGGGGGCCTCCGGCGGTGACATGTCCGTCAGAACTGGGGCTGCGCTTATGCGCTCAGCGACTTGCGGCCACGCGCACGGCGCGCGTTCAGGATCTTGCGGCCCGCCTTGGTGGCCATGCGCGAACGAAAGCCATGGCGGCGCTTGCGAACCAGGTTCGAGGGTTGAAAGGTGCGTTTCATCGCTCCGTCTCCAGTCTTGCGGTCGGGTTCGGCGCGGAATCGCCCCCGGGTGTCATCTGTGAAGCCCGTCCTCTAAAGCGGCTTGCCCGGTAAGTCAAACCCGTTGCGCCCGGATTTGCCGCCGCATTGCAACATTTTGCACAGATGATCTGGCCAAATGTTTCAGGCATCTCCCCTGCGGGCGCGATTTTCACGAAACCGGTCCCGGCAATCAAGGCAGCGTGATGGCCCTGTCGTTTTACCGGCGGGCAACGCATGTTGGATACCACGAATTTCGATCTATTGGACAGGACCACATGTGCGCCTCTGATTCGACGCCGAAACGCGGCCCGGCCCGCTATATCCCGCTGCTGGTGATCCTCTGCGTTGCTCTGGTCGGCGGTTTCGTCTTTCGCGACTGGCTGACCTTCGAGACCCTGCGTCAGAATCGCGAAACCCTGTTGGCGTTCCGGGATCAGAATTTTGTCGGGCTGGCCGCCGGTTTCGTCGCCGTCTATGTCGGGATCGTCGCGTTTTCGCTGCCGGGGGCCGCGGTGACGTCGATGACCGGTGGTTTTCTGTTTGGGCTGATCGCCGGCACGGCGCTGAACGTGACCGCGGCCACCATCGGCGCCTGCGCCATCTTTCTGGCGGCCCGTTGGGGGTTGGGCGCGTATCTGACCGCGCGGCTCGAAGCCTCGGAAGGGCGGGTCAAGCGCCTGAAGGAGGGGCTGCGCGAGAACGAGATCAGCGTGCTGTTCCTGCTGCGGCTGGTGCCGGCGGTGCCGTTCTTTGTCGCCAATCTGCTGCCGGCGCTGGTGGGAGTGAAATTCCGCAACTTTGTCCTGACCACGGCGCTGGGCATCATCCCCGGCGCGATTGTCTATACCTGGATCGGTGTTGGGCTGGGCGAAGTCTTTGATCGGGGCGGCACGCCGGACCTGTCGCTGCTGCGCGAACCGCATGTCCTGGGTCCCATCCTGGGCCTGTGTATCCTGGCAGCGCTGCCGATCGTCATCAATACCCTGCGGGGGCGGAAAGGATTTTGAACGCCATGCAGCGCATCAAGACGGATATTCTGGTAATCGGGGCCGGATCGGGCGGCCTCTCGGTGGCCGCAGGGGCCAGCCAGATGGGCGCCGATGTGGTGCTGCTGGAAGGCCACAAGATGGGCGGCGACTGCCTGAATTATGGCTGCGTGCCGTCAAAGGCGCTGATCGCGGCAGCCAAGGCGGCGCATGGCACGGCACAGGGCGGCGCATTTGGTGTGATCGCTCCGGCGCCGCAGGTGGACTATGCTGCGGTGATGCAGCACGTGGCCGATGTCATTGCCCGGATCGCGCCGGTGGACAGCCAACAGCGGTTCGAGGGGCTGGGCGTGCGGGTGATCCGCGAATATGGCAGCTTTCTGTCACCGACCGAAGTGCAGGCCGGAGATCACGTGATCACGGCGCGGCGGATCGTGATCGCCACCGGATCGTCGCCGCTGGTGCCGCCGATACCGGGTCTGGACACCGTGCCCTATCTGACCAACGAGACCCTGTTCGACCTGCGCGACCGGCCCAAGCATCTGCTGATTGTCGGCGGTGGGCCGATCGGCATTGAAATGGCGCAGGCGCACGTGCGCCTGGGCAGCAAGGTCACGGTGATCGAGGGGTTCAAGGCCCTGGGCCCAGCGGATCCCGAGGCGGCCGGTGTCGTAATGCAAGCGCTGCGCGACGAGGGGGTGGATATCGCCGAGGATGCGATGGCGGCGGAAATCCGCGGACGCGCCGGGGCGATCGAGATCGAGGCCAGGGACGGGCGGGTCTTTTCCGGGTCGCATCTGCTGATGGCCGTTGGCCGGGTCGCCAATACCGAACGGCTGAACCTCGCGGCCGCCGGGATCGCAACCGACGGCGGCGGCATCAAGGTGGATGCCGGACTGCGCACCAGCAACCGTCGGGTCTATGCCATCGGCGACATTGCGGGGGGGCTGCAGTTTACCCATGTCGCCGGGTATCACGCCGGAATCGTCATCCGCTCGATACTGTTCGGCTTGCCCAGCCGGGCCGCAACCGCCCATATTCCATGGGCGATCTACACGGATCCCGAGTTGGCACAGGTGGGGCTGACCGAAGCGCAGGCGCGCCAGCGGCATGGCGCGCGTGTCGAGGTCGTGCGCTTTGCCTTTGACGAAAACGACCGGGCCGTTGCCGAGCGCCGGACCGCAGGTCAAATCAAGCTGATGGTGCTGCGCGGCCGTCCGATTGGTGCGACCATCGTCGGGCACGGGGCGGGCGAATTGATCGGCCTTTGGGCGCTGGTACTGGCCAACAACCTGAAAATGCGCAAGGTCGCTGGAATGATCGCCCCTTACCCGACCTATGGCGAGATCAACAAACGTGCCGTCGGGGCCTATTTCTCGCCCAGACTGTTTGATAATCCTGTACTCAAACAAGTGGTCGGGTTGGTCCAGAAGTGGGTTCCCTGACTGGGAAGGGACGCCAATTTGAACACGCTTTCGGGCCGGTTTCTGATTCTCACCGTGGTCTTCGTGATGCTGGCCGAGGTGCTGATCTTTGTGCCCTCGGTGGCGCGTTTTCGCGAGGATTATTTACTCAATCGGCTCGAGCGTGGCCAGATCGCCTCGCTGGCGCTGGAAGCCGACGACATGCTCTCGACCGAGCTCGAGGCCGAACTGCTGCAGACGGCCGGGGTGTTCAACGTCGTGTTGCGCCGGGATGAAATCCGCCAACTCATGCTGAGCTCGCCGATGCCGCAGCCCGTCGCCCGGACCTTTGATCTGCGCGATCCGGGAGCGGTGGTGTTGATCCGCGATGCGATGGCGCGGCTGTTCACGCCAGGCAACAGCATCATTCGGGTGATCGGTGCTCCGGTGCGTCAGGCCGGGCTGCTGATCGAGGTCACGATCGAGACCGCGCCGCTGCGGATGGCGATGATCGACTATGGACTGCGGGTTCTGGCCCTGTCGGCCGTGATCTCGGGGATCACGGCCTTGCTGCTGTTCGGGGCCGTGCGGGTTCTGCTGGTGCGTCCGATCCGGGGCGTCGTCGGGTATATGCAGCGCTATGCCGCGGCACCCGAAGATGCCCGCGGCATCATCCAGCCCGGCGCCGGTGTGACCGAACTGCGCGAGGCCGAGGAGGCGTTGCAAAAGCTGCAGACCGAACTGACCCAGGCGCTGAAGCAGAAAGAACGGCTGGCGCAGCTGGGCGGGGCGGTGGCCAAGGTCAGCCATGATCTGCGCAACATCCTGACCAGTGCCCAGCTGTTCACCGACCGGATCGAGACCTCGGACGACCCGCTGGTGCGCCGGTTGGCTCCGAAACTGGTCAACTCGATCTCGCGCGCGGTCTCGTTGTGTGAAAGCACACTGGCCTTCGGCCGCGCCGAGGAACCGGCGCCGACCCTGGCCATGATCCGGCTTGCGGATGTGGTCACGGATGTGATCGACAGCGAAAGGCTGGTGGCCGGAAACGAGGCGATCAGCTTGGTGTCCGAGGTGCCGCCGATGCTGACGCTGCGTGCAGATGGCGAGCAATTGTACAGGGTGTTGCTGAACCTGGTACGCAACGCGCGCCAGGCGATCACCAGCACCGGGCGCGCCGGCCGGGTCTTGGTCACGGCGGGCGAGGTGGATGACGCCTGGTGGATCGCCGTCAGCGACACCGGACCCGGCTTGGCGCCGCGCGCGGTCGAACACCTGTTCACGCCGTTTCAGGGCGGCGCCCGCAAGGGCGGCTCGGGGCTGGGACTGGCGATCTCGGCCGAGTTGGTGCGCGGTCACGGCGGAACACTCGCTTTGAAAGAGACCGGCGAAACCGGTACCATTTTCGAGATCCGCCTGCCGCGCGGAGATGGGTTGTCGGCGCTGACCACCTGACGCGGCGGTTGGCAAAAGCAAGGCGAGCTGTTTTTTGCCCGGCCGGGCGCTTTCCCCTTGCAAACACGCGCCGCGCATTCTACATCGCGCTCCAGTGGACCGATAGCTCAGCTGGATAGAGTACTTGACTACGAATCAAGGGGTCGGGGGTTCGAATCCTCCTCGGTCCGCCACCTCACGCCTGTAAGACGTCAGAGATGTTTGACTTTTCCGTCACAACATTGATCCAAGCGCCATTTTGAATTCAATTGGGCTTGGGCTGGCCGCTTCATCTTGGCGACTAATACTACGCTGGGCTTTGTGAATAGGGCGTATCTCAAGCCCTTAATTGGACAAAGCGGTCCTTGAATACGGGCGCTTTTCGGGGTGCTCGAGAATGCCAGAGTTTCCCTATGCCGAGTGCAGCGCGATACATGCTTTCAGTCATTAATGGCGCCGCCGCTTCCGGCCCATTGCTGCCCTTGGACGTCTGGTCTGGATGCTGCGCCGCGGCCCGCCAGACCGGTCATTCGCTGCAGACGCAAAATCTGTATCAGATCGACCTCACCAAACGCGGACGAAGCTGCCGTCCCCTATACGGGTAGTCGTGTCCGCTTCCGACCCGTTCAAGTCATTTTCAGTCGACACTTGGATGGCCGCTTAAATTAAAGTCGGTTATTCGGCCATAGTTTGGCAGCCGAACGGCTAAACGCCTATTATTAGATCGTGACAGAAGTCGTTGCAAAGGTATGTTGGCAACAGTCTTTGGCACCATGTTGTACTGGAATAGATGGCAAACGTCTGCACCTCCGGATCCCACCCGCTTACCGACGAGATCAGCGCGGCAATGCTTCACAATTCCGGGCTCTTCCTCAAAAAAGCGGCCGAGGAGATTGCCGGCCACAAAGACGCCTATGACAAGGCATTCGATATTGACCGCGCCACGCTGATTACCGTCTTCATGCAGGTCGCGGTCGAACTTGCATCGACCGCCTTAGTGCTCAAGCATGAGGGTTTCGCCGGCGTTACCAGACCGAAAGACTGTCCTCCCAGCGATGCGGACGCCAAAGCACTCTGGGAATCGGGCAGAATCCGAACGCTGAATTTCGAGGACATCAAGCCTAGGGTCTGGCCTCATTGAGTTTCAAAGCCAGTAGATGACGATGGCCGCGAGGGCGATTGCTGAGAGGAAGACCTTTGGGCACCGATCGTATCGGGTTGCAACGCGCCGCCAATCCTTGAGCCTGCCGAACATGATCTCGATCACTGCCCGGCAGGGCATTGCGCAGCCATGTCACGAGAGGGGCGATTGCGACGTTTATAGCGGCGCTTGTCGTATTTCACGGTATTCTTGCGCTGCTTTCGACCGGGGATGCATGCGCGTATCCCTTTGTCTTTCAATGCTTCTCTGAACCAGTCGGCGTCATAGCCAC
>NZ_JBHUQE010000014.1:0-84725 GCF_042687825.1 Sedimentitalea sediminis
AGCAGTCAGACCGGACGCTTACCGACGCCCAGCCCTAGCGCGCCCATGTCGGTACGCAGTGCGGACGACACGGTGTCCTTGTTCCAGCCAAGTGTTGCCATAAGTTCCTCGATGGTCGCACCCTTGGCGAGCGCCTCGGCCATCAGATGCCGCTTGCTGCCTGCCTTAGTCGCTTTGACGTCTTCCGGTTTGCCCGGTTCGATCATCACGCGGTCGGGCAGTTCGCGCGGCTTGCGGGCCTTGGGTGCTGCTTCTGCCTCGATGCCTTCGGCCATCAGGTCGAACGCGACGCGGATGCCGTTGTCGGCCAGCACCTGTTGCACGGGGCCTTCGCCGTTGACGCCTTCATCCGTGATCACGAGCAGCGCCTTGTTCGAGAGGGAGGCAACCACGCCTTGAACCTGCTTCTGGGTCAGGCCCGTGCGCTGCGCGATCTCAGGCACGTCGCCCCACGTCATGTTGTCGGCCAGCATTGCGTCCAGGGTCTCGGCGCCATTCGCGTCGATCCCGGCGTCCAGGTAGGCGACGAGGACGCGTTTCTCCATCGCGGTCAACTTCGGCGGTTGCGCCTCGATCATCGCGACGAGGTCGTCCTTGGCGATCTTCTTGAGCGCGGAGGCGGTCAGCGGCTTCGCCAGCATATCGTTGAGGGCAGGCTTGGTCAGGGTGTTGAGGTCGGTCATGTCTGTCACTCCGTTGATGTGGGCGCAGCGCACCCGGTGACACGACGTTCGGACCTCTCCCCGGCGCTGTTCAACCGGAGATGCGGACACTATCCGTTGTTTGTTTGAGACACCGCCTCCACTATACTGAGGGCATGTCTCGAGAACCCCGCCGCATAATTGAAGAAGTGATCTTCGAGAAACTAGGTCCGTTGTCGGCCCGCGATCTGCTCGCCATGCCGCGCGACGGATGGGAGAACCTGCGAGCTGGCATCACCGATCACCGGAATGGGAAAGACGGCCTCGTCGCCCGCTGTGTTGCCTGCCAAGGGCAGGTCTACATTACGACCTCACATGGACGCCCGCTGTTCGCCCACTATCAAGGTTCTGATCCGCGCTGCCCTTGGTATTCCGGGAAGAACATGCACCCGAACGATGCGCGGGCAGCACAGTATCGAGGTCAGCAAGAATCAGAGATGCACCGGAGCATGTGCGAACTCGTCGCGGAACTCGCTGCACTGGACGAGCGGTGCGATGGTACGAAGGTAGATGAGTATCTGCCGCCCACAAAAGGCGAGCACGGACGCTATCCCGACGTTCTGGTTGACTGGCGCGACTTCGGGCGCTTCGCCGTCGAATACCAAATGTCCCACACCTTCCAGACGGAGGTGTCGCAGCGTTGCATCCACTACGACCGCGAAGGCATTCCGCTGCTTTGGGTATTGTCATCCTTCGATCCCGAACGCGTGCCGCAGGCGGTTTCGGATGTTGTGCATCGGCACAGAGGCAATGCCTTCGTCCTGGATCAGCAGGCGGTCAACGCGTCGCGCGAGCAGCGCACACTGGTTCTGACGTGCTATCTGTCCAACGGTGAGGGATACGACGCCCCTGTCCTGGTCCGCTTCGATGCTCTGACACTCCCGGAGTCCTGCCTTCCCTTTCTTGAGGATCGACTTGCAGGGCCGTTGCTCGAACGGATCAAGTCGAAACGCTTGCCGTACTTCCGCGCTCTGCGAGCGTGGGGCGATAGAATGAGCGACCTTCCGTTGGCGGACCTTGAGCCATTCGCGGAACGGCAGCGCGTTGACCGCTTAGTCGCCGCTGCGTTCTCCATCGTCGCGGAAGCTGCTGGCAAGCCGGAGAACTTCGCAAGTGAGCACCCGAACAGTCGCGCGATGCTGAACACCTTCCAGAACTCTGGATCACTCGCGCCATATGCACACTTGCTGACTGCGCTGATCGAGAACACGTCACAGCGCTGCTTGCTAAAGGGCAGCGTCGGGGAACACCTTCGGCGTTCGATCAACGGCCACAGGCTCGGCCATATCGAACAGGTCAGCGAGGCGTCGCCTGAATGGCGGTTGCTGCGCGAGTTGCTGCCCGAGGCGCTTGACCCATTTACGCGTCAACGCTTGGTTGAGGCGGAAGCACTGCCAGCCTGGGCCAAGTGACCCAAAAGAAAAAGAACAAAACGCGAAGAAAAATTTCGGTAACGTCTTGTAAACCGTCTGTGAGCACCCATCTGAGAGAGGCCCCGGGACAATGGGCCCGGATGACCAGTGTTAAGGACCGCAAGCGCTATCTGCGCCAGCGGGTTCCGGGTCGGCTTGATCTCGGTCATGTCGCATCCTTCCAGGCACATCGTGGTGATACTATACCACGCAAGGTTATCTCGTACCGGAGGGTGCAATTGAGCACCTGCTGATGGGAGCAAGGTTAAATAGCCCGGGCATTTGACGAACGGAGTCGCTATGCCCGGGTTTTACCTGCCTACCGAGAACGAATTCGATCCATCGACCGATGATTTTGTGTTGCCCGCCATTTCGAAGGAGCGGCGCTATAAGCATTTCGATCTGCCCTTGCCCGAAAGCGAGCGGGAACTGGCGATTGATTTCACGCAAGAGCTCGAGCCGCACCGTTTCTTGCCGATGCTCGGGTTCACGGACCTCGCTCGTCGATACATCCGCCAGAAAGGTGCCGATGGCAAATGGCTTCGGGATGCAGACGGGAATTTCATCCGAAAAGTGAAAGAGAAGCCTCGTCCGATCCGGTTCGCCGGACACGCCGACGCTGCATACTTGCAGGCATATGCGGAACACCTAAACCCGTTTTATGAACGAGCGCTGGCAGAAGACGGGACCGCTAGCGCTGTTCTGGCCTACCGCAAGGGCGGCGGCACAAACATCCACCATGCCAAATCGCTGTTTGACGAGATCGTGCATCGCCAGGATTGCACCGTCGTAGCAATGGACATCTCCGGCTTCTTTGATTGCCTTGACCACACGCTGTTGCGAGATGAAGTCGCAGGTTTGATGGGCGAAACTCGGCTAAACGGCCACCACGGCACAGTGTGGAAAAATGTGACCCGCTACTCGTGGGTTGAGACGGAGGATTTGGACGCCGTACTGGGAAAGAAGCGAAACGGCCACGGCCGGGTCTGCTCTCCAGCCGATTTTGTCCAGCACGTAAGGGGGCGCAAAGGCGGGCTGGTTCGGAAGCATGACCAGACGTTCGGCATCCCACAAGGGACGCCAATTTCTGGTCTATACGCCAACATCTACCTGCGGACATTTGACCGAGAAATGATGGCGTGGGTTGGACGCTACGGCGGGTCTTATCGCCGCTATTCGGACGATATTGCCGTCGTTCTTCCCCTGGGAAGAAAAGTTGATCACGTTGTCTCGGTTGTAGAGAAGATGTTGGCCGATTTTGGACTTGCTATGTCCGTCGACAAAACCGACCACGCTCACTTCCAAGGCGGACGTCTCATTTCAGCGAAGGCGATCCAGTATCTCGGTTTCACGTTTGACGGCACCACGGTGCTGATCCGACCATCATCCCTCGACGCCTACCGGCATAAAATGCGACGCGGCGTCCACGCAAAACTTGTCGCGGCGAAAGGCAAAGAGATTCCGTCGTTCCAGGTTTTTAAGCGAGAGGTACTTAGCCGCTATACCCATCTAGGAAAACGTCGCAATTTCTTGAAGTACGCATACAAAGCGGCTGACGTGATGGGCAGTCAAGAAATCCGACAGCAGGTGAAGCCGCATATGACTTGGTTCAATCGAGCCTGGGAGAAAGAAGTCGCAAAGGTCTACGGGGGCCTCGTCGTCGCATCGTGACGGGTGTTGCTGAGATTTTAGCGCACGGCACCTTGAATATTCCAGGTTCCACCTTGTTCTCGCGCTGACAGAACCGGTGGTTGTCCAATAACGTCGCAATGAAGACGATTGCGAAAGGAATGGACGATGCCGGAATGGCCGGAATGGATGAGTCCCGAGGTGGCCGCTTGCTACCTCGACACGTCGGCAAGCACCCTCGCTGACTGGCGTTTTAAGGGGAAAGGGCCTACGTTTAAACGCGTGGGCAAGCGGATGGTGCGCTATCGGAAAGCGGACCTCGACGATTGGATGGAGGCCCAGGCGTGAGCGAGAAATCAGAATTCGCTGATGGCGAGAACCTGCGCCAATTCCTCGTCCAGGTGAAACGGGTTGTCGAATGGCTGCACGAGAACGGCGAGAAATACGGCCTGACCGAAAAGGTGAATGACGGCACGGTTTCTCGGGCATTGCGGGGCGAGCAATTCGATCACCGATTGACCGATGCTCTGGACGCCCTGCATTCCGAGGCGATGCGCGATCCGTGGAAATGGTGTGCGCCGCCGAAGACGGTCGAGGAATTGACGGGGTTGCCGTGGTGGCATGAAACGCTCAAGCCGGACGTGCCGCTCAACACCTGGAACCTGATGCGGAAGCGGCCATTGTCCGAGGATCGCCGCGTGAAGGCCCAAGGCCTGCTCGACGAGTATCGAACGCGGCTCAAAGCCGTCTGCGACATGCACGCGGCGGACGCCCGTCTCAAGATGGCGTGGGCGGCGGACGTCGTGCATCCTGGCTATGACGATTGGGTGGAGGTTGGCGGCTTGCCGCTGAACTACACCCAGAACCCCTGGGCCTTGCTCGACCTTGACGAGGAATGGGTTCTGCACGGTCGGGCGACCGCGACCAAGAAGATCGAGAAGACCAAACGACGCCGCGCGCCAGAGGGGATGCACACTGTTCTCCGGGACTTCGCCGCGACCAACAAGACCTCAGATGAACTCGTCGAACTCGCCGCACGTGCGAGCGCATTGCAGGACGTGGACATGCTCCTGCCTGACGTTCAGGAGTGCAAGCTGTCCTACGAGGTCAGCCCTGACGAAGACGACTACGACGCAGCGCAGGCGATAGTCGATCAGGCGCTTCTTTCCGGGTTCGTCGATGCGATGGCACCCAAGTTTGCCCAAGGCGACACTTGGGATGTACCGGTGTTCTCGATGTATCACCACCCGCTGCGGAATCCTGGGCTGAAACCGAACGTCGTGCGGCACACCTGGAACGGCCAGGATTACACGTCGGAGGTGGTAGAAAGTCATCGACCTAACTCGCCTAAGAGCGAAGCCGAAAAGGCGCTGGATCGCGAAGTGCAGCGAAAGTGGGAAGATTACGAGTGGAAAGTCGCGCTCCTGGACAAGATCGAGCGCAACAAGTCCTAGAGACCGGCGACGTTGAAGATCAGGCGATGCGGGAACCGCTCCTGCCTCGCCTCAAACACCGTCGCGAAGAAATCAGAAAACTGCTTCTGTGTCATCCGCAGGCCCGCGTCACAACAGGCGCGGGTTGTGCGTTGCAGGATCGTCGCGGCGGTGTCGTCTGCCGTCAGTGATGCGACAACCTCCCGGCGGATGCGCGGGAGGTGGCGATCTTGCTCTCTGAGGGCGCGGCGCACCTCCTGCTCGATGACCGGGGTCATGCGTGATCCCAGGGGTTCTGGCCAGGGAACAGGGCGCTCATGGCAATGCGGCGCTGCTCGTCGTCCACGGCGGTCATGAACCAGCGGTTCGCCTTGGCGCGGTCGTTCAGTGCCCCCATGCGGTGCAGGCATCCGAGCGCCCATTCCACGAAGGACGGTTCAGACGGTGCGCCGGTCAGGCGGGCCTTGGGCGCGAAAGCAGCGGGCGAGGCAACGGCAAGTTGGGTCATGGTCGGGTCTCCGTTGGGTGGTTTCGATCAACATACGATCCGCCACCGGGTTGGCTCGACCGGGAAAGGAGGTGGATTCTGATAACTTGGTTATGCGGAAGGCGGTGCCCTGCGCCGGTATTCGTGCGCGCCTGCGTGTGCGCGCGTGCGCAGAATAATCATCAACCATGTATCGGTGATCTCGATGATTATCCTGCGGCGCGGTGTGGGAGGTTGCCTTGCAGGGTGCAGGACGTGCAGGGTCGTCAATGATGCCAGTGGTTTGCGGGGAAATCCCGTGCAGGGCGCGTGCAGGGAACCGGCGATCCTGTATGATCTACCAGAAACGATCACCACGGTTCGCGCGCGTGCGCGCACGTAAAGCGCGCCTCACTCTGGTTCACCCGCTTCCTGAGCAAGCGCACGCGTAACACCGTCTTTGCCCCTGGCACACGCGGTTCTCTGAGCAGAGGGCGACCGCCTATCGAAACCGACCCCTGGTCATCCTCGCAGAGCGCGGGCGTGAAGGCGGTTTCGGTCGCGCCCCTACCGTGACGCCCAAAAACGCGAGACGCCGCCTTGTGCCCAAGCAGCGCCGCGCTCTGACGGCATTGCTCGCCCATGCCCGCCGTCGTCCGTCGTCGATCCTGGCCAAACCCCCGGAGGTAGCAATCAAGATTCGGTCAAAACGGCGTCCGCGTTTGCCCAACTGCTTGAGCGGAAACGCGTCTCGGGGTGATGGCGCATCACTTCGCGGTTCGCCACCTGCTTTCGCGGTGTAACCGCGCCGGGGCGAGGTCTTATCGTCATGGCGACGATAGCACGGAGCAACCCCATGACGACACGACCCCGCAACCACGGGCGCCCAGCCTACAACGAGAACGATTCCACGGACGCCGTGACCGTCACCGACGACGAGGCGACGGCTATCCTGCAAGGTGCAGGCCTTGGCATCAAGCGCGTGACCCGGAACCCAAGCGGACAACTGACCGCGCAGTGGCGCAAGGAGCCAACAGACGCGGACATCCTCCTGTCCGGGACGTTGGTCGAAGGTGTCGCCCATGCTTTCTGAGCGCGCCGTCAAGCGCCACGTCAAAACCTTTCAGGACCGCCCCGTCGCCCATGTGATCGAGAGCGAAACCGTCGATTACGACAACCGGTCCTTTTCCTTCTCGGTGTTCGGTCACGAAGATCCGAACGTCGTCACCCTGATCCTGGGCGGCAACGAGTTCACCCGGTCCCGCGCCTGCCTGACCGAGAGCATGGAGCGCGTCCTGCAAGCCATCAAGGAGGTGCCACCCGCATGAAGCATCCGAAACCCTACGCCGACTTCTTCCTCGCGAACACCCATGCCTGGGAGGTCGATCCCGGTCACGAGGCGCACATCTATTCCTCCGGCGAGGACAGCTTGACCCCCTGGATTGCCGGCGACGGCACGCTGCTGCTGGTCTACGCCTCGACCCGGAACGAACTCGTCGCCTTGCACAACGCCTCCGTGGGCGGCAACGACTCCTTGCGCGCCTGTGACCTTCCCGGCTGGCCTTGGCGCATCCTTCTGGACGATCTACCCGCCGCCGCATCGTCGAACCGGGTAGCGTTTCGTTTCCCCGGTCAAGACGCCATCAAAGCCGACCGGCCAGCGGCATAACCGAGTTATAGCGAGGGGCATTCCGGTATGATCAACAATCACCAAGACCCGCAATCCTGGTCGCGTGCAGGCCCTGGCCGTGCGATGATGGGCAAGTCCCATCGGGATACTCCTTGTGCATCGTCAGTGGGCCTTCTCGATAAGTCGGGGAGGCCTATCTGATGCCTGTCACCCCGTATTCCTCCCGCCTCGGCAAACCGCACAAGAACAAGAAGGAACTGGCCGAACGCATCGACCGCAAGTTGCGCGCGATGCACCTTCACGCGGGGCACGCGGAATTCGACCCGGTCGAGATGATGGCGCTGATTGGTGCTGAGGCCTACGACGAGGGCGACAAGCACCTTGCGCTCGTCGCGTTCAAGGAGGTTTCGCAGTACGTCCGCCCGAAGCTGGCCGCAACGACCATCGAGCACAAGGAAGTTCCGCAGCCGCACAGCCGAACGCGCATCCTGGGCGCATTCTCCCGCATGGGGGTCAAGGTCGAGGCAAGCGACGCGTCCCACCTCGTGCAGGAGGTCATGGAGCGCGACGGTATCACCTACGAAGAAGCCGCCCTGGTCGTCGAGCAGGAGACGGGCGTTGAGGTTCTGCCGAACGTCGTCGCCATCCCGGCCATTGCAGGCCCCGAGGACGACGATTGACCTGGGTCGAACTTGCGATGGTGGCCGCAACCCTGGGCGTCGGTGCCCTGATCCTGTTTCGCTGACGCCCAGAGCGAGGCGCTGCGTGCGGTTCTCCGACCGCGCCCCCACCCTGATAGGGCACACCCCAAGAACCGCCTTCGCTGACGCGCTCTGCGAGTTTCGGGGGCGACTGATTTTCTATCAGGCCCGGACGGCTGCGATCCTGGGCGGTTAGCAATTCGGGCGCGTTGTTTTGACGGCGCTTTGACCGGCAGTTTCAGGTCCAGCACCTCAGCACCTGATTATCCATCTTCAACCGTCCCCGGAGAAGGGTCCAACGTCGCGACGACCCGACCAACGGCGGGCGCGTGATCCTGGGCAAGGTAGCGCGCCCGCCACCTGCACGAAGGAACCCCAATGGCAGAACCCATCTACATCGACGCGAAGGAGGCCCAAGCCAACTCGCGCGCATTCCAAGAAGCCGTCCGCAAGGCGGATGAACTCGGCGTTGACCTGAAACACGTCAAACCGGAAGATGCCGTCGTCGGTCTCGACAAGCGGCGCGATCCCGCCGCCTACCGCGAGGCGAAACGCTGCGCCGAGGTTCTGGGTACCACCGTCACGTTCGCTGACCCTGAGGGCGACGCGAACGAACCGCCGGTGGCGCTGACCGGCGCGAACCATCTCGAAACCGACGATGCGCTCTACATCATCTCGGGCAAGGTCAGTCCTCGCGATTACCAGCGCCTGACGACCAATGCGCGGCAGGCCCTGAAACGGGTCGTGCCGCTGCGCTCCTGGGATGATGCGCCGGAACCCGTGATCCACGCGCTCAAGGCCCACTCGGCGGCATGAACGCGCTCGCCACCATCGAAGACGAGGCCTGGGACGAGGAGCAATTCGTTCCAGGCACCCACGCCGCCCTGGTCAATGCCGTGATCCTCAAGGCGGTGACAGACCTGTTCTCGGCCAATGTCCCGGAAACGGATCGTGCGGACGCCTTCGCCTTCCTGACTTCCGACAAGGGGTCCTGGGCAGAAAGCCGGGCGCACCTCTGCTGGCTCGTCGATCTCGACCCCGACCTGATGCGCGCCCGTATCTGGGACATCCTCAACGGCAATCGCGACGTGTCCAGCTTGACGCGGCGCGGCATCCCCACGCTGGACGCGGAACATGGGCGGAAGCACCTGGCCGTTGTGCGGCAGCAGGAAGAAGCGGCAATGGCAGCGGCGCGCGTCCAAGCCGAACGCGCTCGCGAACGTCGAGAACGGGAAGCGGTGATACAGGAAGCGATGGACAGGCAGGCGCGGGAAGAACTGGAAGAGGAGCGGCGCATCTTCGAGCAACGCTTGAAGGCGGCTGAAACCGAGGCAGGCATACGTCCACAGCAGCGGAGCAAGGTGGCGAAGGCGGAGTACGTCGAGAGGGAAGGAATACCGCTCGGGCACCTGCTGCGCATCGACGATCCCTGGGAACCCGGCACCTATTGCACCTTCCTTGGGACGTTGCTGCCGAGCAAGTCGAACTCGATGGGCAGGGCGGTTGCCGCTGCGTGCTCGGAACACGGTTTCGTCCTGGCACACCACACCCGCTACAACCTGGATTCTCTGCGGCAGGCGGCGTCGATGTTGAACGTGGACCTTCTCTATCTCGACGCGGACGGCAACCCGGTCAGCTACTCGTCCGACGCCGTGACGGCACGGCTCAGGTTGCGGCCCCCTCAACTCGCCGCATGATCTCGTCCGCGACCTGCTGAACCGTCGAGCGCAGGTCGGGGGTGACGACGTAATGACCATCCGTCCCGCCAAGGCCTTTGCCGACCTGAGACAGGCGCTGCGTGTCGCTCACGCCCAATTCGACGGCGACGGTTTGCCACTCCTTCCGGCATTGCTTCG
Organism: Sedimentitalea sediminis; assembly: GCF_042687825.1. Lineage (NCBI taxonomy): Bacteria > Pseudomonadati > Pseudomonadota > Alphaproteobacteria > Rhodobacterales > Paracoccaceae > Sedimentitalea > Sedimentitalea sediminis. The sequence goes on from NZ_JBHUQE010000014.1 coordinate 9,829, forward strand.
GGGTCCAGCGATCCGCGCCGCGCGTGATCGTCGGCAGCGTCGTCAGACGCCCGCCGGTCGGGCCGGTGAAGACAAACTCGTGCCGTCCGGTCATCGACTCCAGGCGCTTCAACTGCGCCACGGACCAAGACGACAAGGCAACCTCGCGGTAGTCGGTGGTCTTGGTCATCCCGAACCAAACCTTGCCCGCGTCGAGGTCTACTTGGTCCCAGCGCATCGCGAGCACCTCGCTCGGGCGCATCCCGGTCAACAGCGCGACCTTGAGCGCCGACTTCGGGATCACAGTTAGCTTGTCCACCTGCCGCCACCATGCCCGAATGTCGGAAATGCGCTCGACGGCGTTCTGCGCGCGCAGACTCTGCCATCCCTTCGGCAATCCGATCCCGTCGCCTGCGGCGTCGATCACCATCGGGTGCGCCGTGACGGGCACCTCCTTCTTGGCAACCGCGTAGTTGAACAGCACCTGGACGGCCATGAAGAACATCTGCGCTGTGCGCCGTCCGCGCGTGCGGGTCAGGTTGCGCCATGTCTGCGAGCACAATTCCGGGGTGATGCTCGTGATCGGGCGACTCCACCAGCCGCCCGGCCATTCGCGGGTGGCTGCGTAGGGGCCATCCTTGCCGTAGGATTCCGCACCGCCAAGGTAGCGGCATTGCTGGACAATGTGCTGCTCTGCGCGGCGCGCCTTCTCTGGGCCTTTCTCTTCCAGGATCGACGCGCGCTTGTGCTCCTCATACATCTTCCAGACCTGACCGACCGTCAGTTCGTCGGCGCGGCGCTTCGCCTTGCCCTTGATGATCCGGCGCGCGGCTTGGTCGGAAAGGTCTTCGGGACGCGCCTCGCGGATGCCTGCCATGATGCGGGCATAGGTGCGGTCGTCGTCACCGAGTTGCTTCGCGCGCGGATCGACACCGCGACGGATTTCCGGCAGCAGAATGTCGCGCGCAACGGCGCGGGCCTCGTTCGCCTTGGTCACGTCGGCGCGCCCGATCTTCACGCGGATGAAGCGCCCGCCCGCTTCGCCAGCGGCATAGTATGTCTTGGTGCGTCGCCCGACTGACAGGTTGAACCCTGCAAGGTCGGTGTCGTGGACCCAGTGCGTCCCGGAATCCCGATAGGGCAGGCCGTCAACGAGGGCCTGGGTGATCTTCTGGTGCGGCATGGCCGTCTCCATCGCTTTGACCGAATTTTGACCGGCTGGTCAGCGATGTTTTCGGTCGTTGTCGGTAGACAACTCAACCGGAAGTATCAGGTAGTGTTTTGATTTTATAAGGATATAACCAACATCTTTCCCATTGCGATGGTGACAGGGGCAAGATGTTTGGCTCCGGCGGTAGGGATCGAACCTACGACCAATTGATTAACAGTCAACTGCTCTACCGCTGAGCTACGCCGGAACGGTAGCGGGCGTATAGCAACCAGATTCTGCGTCGTCCAGAGGTTTCCGGAAGATTTTGAGATTTTCGCCGGCACCTCAAGGGATACGCGAAAAACGCGCCTGAGCAGAAAGTTCGCAGTCTGGGTGGATCCTCGATTTTCCGGTCAGATCAACCAGATGCGCGAAGACGTTTCGTTCGGCGGCGGCCAGGAGTTCGGACGGTGTATCCGTGTAAATGCGTTCGGCCAGTTCACGCGCCGTGGCCGGACCCGCGCTCAGCGCCTGCAGAATCGCGGTCTCGCGGCCTTGACGGTGTCGGATCAGCCAGTCCAGCCGGTCGGACGGATCAAGGATTGGGGCTCCGTGACCGGAATAGAAGACACGCCAGTCGCGTTGGCGCAGACGATGGCACGATGCCATGAAATCGGTCAGGTCGCCATCGGGCGGCGACACCAGCGAACTGGCCCAGCCCATCACATGATCGGCGGTGAAACAGAGGTCGCCCCAGGCCAAAGCGATGTGGTTGCCCAGATGGCCGGGCGTGTGCAACACGTCGAGGGTCCAGCCGTCGCCTTGGATGACCTCTTTATCCGTCACGATCCGGTCGGGCTGAAAAGCCACGTCAATGCCTTCACCGCCACCGGCCAATCCGCCGGCGGCCAGGGCGCTCATCACTTTGCTGCGGCCGGAGTGGGACGGGCCAAAGCCCAGGACCGGGGCGCCGGTGCGGGCCGCCAGTGGCCGGGCCAGCGGCGAGTGGTCGAGATGCGAATGGGTCACGATGATATGGCTGATGCATTGGCCTGCCTCCACGGCGTCCAGGATCGCCTCCAGATGCGCGGGGTCGTCGGGACCCGGGTCGATGACCGCCAGCCCCCGGTCGCCCACCAGATAGGTATTGGTGCCCCGATAGGTCATCGGTGACGGATTGGGAGCCACGATACGGCGCAGACCCGGTTCCAGCCGGACGGCCTCGCCATGAGTCGGGTTGAAATCGTCCGGGGGCAGGGCCATGGCTCTTCCTCTTGTCTCAGCTGCCCGCTAGGCTTAGCGCATGTCCTTCAACTGGCTCAAACACTATATGCCGCGCAGTCTCTACGGACGGGCGGCTCTGATTCTGGTCGTGCCGGTTGTCAGCGTGCAACTGGTTGTTTCCGTTGCATTTATACAAAAACATCTCGAAGACGTCTCGAGCCAGATGTCGATGACACTGGTGCGTGAACTGGATGTCATCGCCACCCGGACCGCGACGGCGATCGACCCACAGGAGGCTCTGGACCAGATGCAGCCCTACCTGGCGGCATTTCAGATGGACGTCGCCTTTGTGCCAAAGGCCCAAGTGCCGCAGGCTGACAGATTGCGCTGGTACGATTTCTCGGCCCGGGTTGTGCGCCGCACGGTCCGCGCGGAGATACCGAACACGCTGGCGATGGTTTTTCCGGACAACCGGTCGGTGCAGTTGTTCCTTGGCTCTGAGTTGGGGGCGGTGCGCGTCAGTTTCGCGCGCAGTCGGGTTGCGGTGGCCAATCCGCATCAATTGATCGTCACGATGGCATTCTTCGGCTTGCTGATGACGGTCATTGCCTTCCTGTACATGCGCAATCAGTTACGTCCGGTCACCCGGTTGGCGGATGCCGCACAGGCGTTTGGCCGGGGGCGAACGGTGCCTTTTTCACCCGCGGGTGCGATTGAGGTGCGCGCGGCTGGCGGCGCCTTTCTGGAGATGCGGTCACGCATCGAACGGCAGATCGAGCAGCGCACCCTGATGCTGTCCGGGGTCAGTCATGATCTGCGCACGCCGTTGACCCGCCTGCGCTTGGGTCTGGCGATGATCGACGAAGACGATGCCGAGCCGTTGCTGCGCGATGTCGACGAGATGCAACGTCTGCTGGATGCGTTTCTGGATTTTTCGCGAGGCGCGGCCGAGGGCGAACCCGAAGAGGTCGACCCGCGCGATCTGGTGGCCAGGATCGTAGAGGATTCACAGCGTGCCGGTAACCCGGTCACTCTGGGTGACAGCAACGGGACCGGCACGGTCATGCTGCGCCCGGTGGCGATGCGCAGGGCGATCGAAAACCTGCTGGGTAACGCTGTACGCTACGGAACCCGTGCACAGGTTTCGGTGGCGCTTACCGAGAAATCGCTGCGGATCCGGGTCGAGGATGACGGGCCGGGCATCCCGGCGGATCGTCGCAGCGAGTCGATCAAACCCTTTGCCCGGCTGGATCCAGCACGCAATCAGAACCGGGGCAGCGGCGTCGGGCTGGGACTGGCCATCGTCACCGACGTGGCCCGTGCCCATGGTGGTACTCTGCGACTGGGTGATAGCGAAACCCTGGGCGGGTTGTGCGCGGATATCGTCATCGCGCGCTGATCGCCGCGGGGCGGATCAACCGTCGATGCGCGCGGCCATGATGGCGATGGCCTGCTGATAGACCGTGGCGGCGTTCCATTGTTTGATGACGGCGAAATTCGGTTGGTTCTGCTGGTATCCGCGACCGGGTTTCCAGCCCTTTTGCCGCAGGAAATTCGCCGTCGACGCCAGCGCGTCGGTGACGTTGTAGAAATCGACCCGCCCATCGCCGGTGGCGTCCACCCCGTATTTCAGTGCATTGCCGGGCAGGAACTGGGTGTGCCCCAATTCGCCATGCTTTGCGCCCAGGGTGGCGGTGGTCAGGGTGCCCTGATCCACCAGTTTCAGCGCACCGATCGCGTGCGGCACAAAGAACTCCGAGCGTCGGCAGTCATAGGCCAGCGTGGTGATCGCCGACACCACCTGGCTGTCGCCCATGAACCCGCCAAAGGCGGTTTCCATGCCGTGAATGGCGATCAATACGCCCGCGGGCACACCATATTGGCGTTCCAGCGCGGCATAGAATTCCGGGTTGCGCGCCTTGCGTTTGCGCCCCTGTGCCACGATCGTATCCGACCCGCGCAGCTTCATGAACTTGTCCAGCGAATATCTGAACGACTTCTGGTTGCGGTCCGCCGCGATCGTCCGCGTTGCATAACGCGCCTGTGCCAGGGCCTGCAGACCGGGCTTCTTGACCCCGGCCTTGCGCGCCTCGCGGGCAAACTCGGATTTCCATTTGTCAAAGCCGCTGCCCGTATTGCCGCATGTCGCAGCCTCTAGCGAAAGAGGGGCGCAGGCCAGGGCCAACAGCAGGGTGGCGGATCTCAGGGCAGGAAACATTCTGTAACACTCCGGAACCAAATCGTTGCAACGATAGCGTGCAAACCCGTGAAAGCAAACCGAAAGACCGGCTGCGCGACTTACCGGCCATCGAACGCCATCGGGTTTAAGAAACCGTAAGTATGCGGTGAGTTCCGCCAACACCGCAAATTGCCGGTTCTCGGCAGACCATGTGCGCCAGCGTGTAAAAACCGTTCAGTTGCTCAGCAGCAACCTGGCCAGGTCAGGATCGGAATAGTCGCGCGATTTCAGCTCTTTTTCGATCCAGGGGTCGTTTTCCATTCGGCGGATTTCATCCTCGGTCATGCGGGCGCGGATCATCGCGGACAGATGATTGTCCGCCGTCAGAACCCCAGCAGGAAGCGTGTCGGCGATGTCCAGAAAAAACATGGCGCCCAGAGCTGTAATCAACAGAGCGGGGCCGCCCAGTCTGATCCACAGCGGCAGTCGCCGGCCCGTGGCGCCGCCGCCATCGCCGTTCTGGCCGGGCGTCTGCCCGGCGCGCCGCTGGTTCCTGGTGTTTATCCGTGCAATCCGCTCGGAAAATCCCTTGTCCGATGCCATCAGATGCCCTCAGATATTACGTTCTTCGCACCTCTTTCTTTCGTTCTTCAGGGGCGTAATTGCGGCGCGGCCAAGGCAAATCCTTGGACCTTTCAACGAAAAAGGCGCCCGACTTTGGGGCGCCCTTCCATGTTTTCTTAATGCTGTTGATCAGCAGCTATAGTACATGCCGAATTCAACCGGATGGGGTGTGTGCTCGTACTGATGCACTTCATCCATCTTCAGGGCGATGTAGCCTTCGATCTGATGCTTGGTGAACACGTCGCCCTGCAGCAAGAAGTCGTGATCCGCCGCCAGCGCATCCAGCGCTTCGCGCAGGCTGCCGCAGACAGTGGGGATACCGGCCAGTTCTTCGGCGGGCAGATCATAAAGGTTCTTGTCCATCGCTTCGCCCGGATCGATCTTGTTCTTGATGCCATCCAGTCCGGCCATCAGCAGGGCGGCAAAGCACAGATAGGGGTTTGCCGCGGGATCGGGGAACCGGGCCTCGACGCGCTTGGCCTTGGGGCTTTCGGTCCACGGGATCCGCACACAGCCCGACCGGTTGCGCGCGGAATAGGCGCGCAGCACCGGGGCCTCAAAGCCAGGGATCAGGCGCTTGTAGCTGTTGGTGGTCGGGTTGGTGAAGGCGTTCAGCGTCTTGGAATGCTTGAGGATACCCCCGATGAAATACAACGCCTCCTGGGACAGATCGGCATATTTGTCGCCGGCAAACAGCGGCTTGCCATCTTTCCAGATCGACATGTTCACATGCATACCCGACCCGTTGTCGCCATAGATCGGCTTGGGCATGAAGGTCGCCGACTTGCCATAGGCATGGGCGACGTTGTGGATGACGTATTTGTATTTCTGCAGCTCGTCGGCCTGGGTTGTCAGCGTGCCAAAGATCAGGCCCAGTTCGTGCTGGCAGGACGCGACCTCGTGATGGTGCTTGTCCACCTTCATGCCCAGACGTTTCATCGTCGACAGCATTTCGGCGCGCAGATCCTGGGCTTCGTCGGTCGGGTTGACCGGGAAATAGCCACCCTTCAGGCCCGGGCGGTGGCCCATGTTGCCCATCTCGTATTCTGTGTCGGTGTTCCAAGAGGCGTCGGTGGCGTCGACCTCATAGGAGACCTTGTTGATCGAGTTGGAAAACCGCACGTCGTCGAACAGGAAGAATTCCGCTTCGGGGCCGAAATAGGCGACATCACCGATGCCGGATGCCTTGAGATAGGCTTCGGCTTTTTCGGCGGTGCCACGGGGGTCGCGCTCGTAGGGTTCGCCAGTGTCCGGCTCGACCACGGTGCAATGCACGCACAGGGTTTTCTCGGCATAGAACGGATCGATATAGGCGCTGTCGGTGTCGGGCATCAGCTTCATGTCCGATGCTTCGATCGATTTCCAGCCCGCGATAGACGAGCCGTCGAACATGAACCCTTCTTCCAGAAAGTCCTCGTCCACCAGGTCGGAGACCACCGTCACGTGCTGCAGCTTGCCGCGCGGATCGGTAAAGCGGATGTCGACATAATCGACGTCTTCGTCCTTGATCGTCTTGAGAATTGTTTCCTTACTCATTCCCTTGGGTCCTTTTCTTTCAAGCGTATGGTTGTTTACAGCGCGTCCGAGCCGGTCTCGCCGGTACGGATGCGAATTGTCTGTTCGACAGGGCTGACGAATATCTTGCCGTCACCGATTTTGTCGGTCTTTGCCGCCGCGACGATGGCCTCGATCGCGCCGTCGATCTGGTCGTCGTCCAGCACGATCTCGATCTTGACCTTGGGCAGAAAGTCCACGACATATTCCGCCCCGCGATACAGCTCGGTATGGCCTTTCTGACGACCGAAACCCTTGACCTCGATTACGGACAGGCCCTGAACGCCGACGTCCTGAAGCGCCTCTTTGACCTCATCAAGCTTGAACGGTTTGATGATCGCTTCGATCTTTTTCATCTGCCTCTCCTGAGCAACGCTGTTCAGGCGCGTCAGATCACTTCTATTTGCCGGCCACAATCGGTTACGGTGGTCGGGCCGGCACCGCGCGTGCTGAAATTGAACTGGATGCCGTTGTTTTGGGCGATATGCATAAAAAACGGGCAGGATTGAATCGGTGAGGGATTTGCATGGCTGAACTGCTGACTGCCGCTCAGATGCGGGCCATCGAAAACGCGGCAATCGCGTCGGGCAGCGTGACGGGGCTGCAGCTGATGGAGCGCGCCGGGGCCGGCGTGGTCGAGGCGGTGCTGGAGGAATGGCCCGACCTGGCCGAGGGCAGACACAGCGCGGTGGTGCTCTGCGGCCCCGGCAACAATGGCGGTGACGGTTTCGTCGTGGCGCGCCTGTTGCAGCAGCGCGGCTGGGACGTGACGGCGCATCTGTTCGGCGACCCGGACAGCCTGCCGCCGGACGCCCGCACCAATCACCGGCAATGGATCGAACAGGGACCTTGCATGCCGCTGTCGGATCGCAGCCTGGGCACGGTGAAATCGCGGCCAGATCTGGTGGTGGACGCGCTGTTTGGCACCGGTCTGACGCGGCCGGTCGAAGGCGACCCGGAATTCCTGCTGAGCAACCTGGAAACGCTGCGCGACGAATTCGGTGTCAGATGTGTGGCGGTGGACATTCCGTCGGGCGTCTGCTCGGACAGCGGCAAGGTGCTGGGCTGTTTTCCCCGGGTCGATCTGACAGTCAGCTTTCACACCGAAAAGACCGGTCACCACCTGGAACAGGCCGACAGCCATTCGCGCCGCCTGGTGGTCAAGGATATCGGGCTGCCGCATGCCGAGAAAAGTCATGAACGGGCGGGACATGTCTGGAAAGTCGAACCCCCAAGGCCGCAGGATCTGGCAAAACCGGTGCCCGGTCAGAAATACACGCAGGGCCATGCACTGATCCTGACTGGCGGTCCCGGCCGCACCGGGGCCGCACGGCTGGCTGGGCGGGGGGCGTTGCGGGTCGGGGCGGGGCTGGTGACGCTGGGGGTGCCGCCGGCGGCGCGGGCCGAGGTCGCCAGCCAGATCACCGCCATCATGCAGACGCCGGTCGCCAATGCGGATGCGCTGACAGAGTTGCTGTGGGACACCCGCCTGAACACCCTGTGCCTGGGGCCGGGGCTGGGAACCGATGGCCGGGCGCGCGATCTGGTGGCCGCGGCTTTGCCCTTGGCGCGCCCCATCGTTCTGGACGCTGACGCGCTGACGGTGTTTCGCGACCGGCCCGCCGACTTGTTCGAGCTGTTGCATGACCGGGCGGTGCTGACACCCCATGGCGGTGAATTTGCCCGGCTGTTTCCCGATCTGGCCAGGAAACTGGCGGCCGAAGCCAAGCGCGGCCCGGGCTATTCCAAGGTGGATGCCACCCGCGCGGCGGCCAAGCGGGCCGGGTGCACGGTGCTGTTCAAAGGCGCAGACACGGTGATCGCCACACCCGACGGTCGTTGCTCGATTCATTCCGCCCATTACGATCGCGCCGCCCCCTGGCTGGCCACGGCCGGGTCGGGCGATGTTCTAGCCGGTATGATCACCGGTCTGCTGGCGCGCGGCCAGACGCCCATGGCGGCCTGTGAGATTGCCGCCTGGCTGCACACGCAATGCGCACTGGAATTCGGGCCGGGCTTGATCGCCGAGGATATCAGCGAAGGGATTCCATCCGTTTTGCGCGCGCTGGAAGTCTAGGCGACCCGGGCGCAGCGGGCGCGCCGCGTCTGCCCCGGCCCGAGGGCACCTGTTTTTGCTCGCATCCGCAATTCAGCTTTGATATGCAACGTCGGACCGGCCGACGCATGTGCGGACAGAGCGCTGGTTTTTGCGGGTGTGGCGGAATTGGTAGACGCACCAGATTTAGGTTCTGGCGCCGCAAGGCGTGGGGGTTCAAGTCCCTTCACCCGCACCAAAACAACGGTTTTTCAATAGGCAACGCGCGCCGGAGGGGGTGGGCCGTCCGGCGCATGGGTTCAGATGTCGTCGGGTTCAGGCAGATCGTCGGGCAGATCGGCGAAATCCGGCGCCTTGCTGCTGGCCGCCTTGTCGGCCAGATTGGCGGTTTCGGGCGCGGGTTCCGGCCGGTCGGCGGGGCGACGGGACTGACCTGCAGGCCGGGGCGGAGACTCGACCGGCGTCAACGGCAGCGGTGCATAGGCGGGGGCGGTCAGATCGCCCAGACCTGCGGTGACCCGATAGGGCAGGCCGGTCAACGCATCCGCGGCAAAGAACACCAGATTGCCGTCCTGATGTGCCGGTGCCTGAATCGCCGAGAAATCCGGCACGCCGAAATCCCGCAACCGCATCACGTTCTGCTGCCACGGCTGGTCCGGGTCCTCGCTGTTCAACCGTTCGCGATATTGCGTTTCAAAGGCGCCGGGGTCGGCGATCAGGCTGTAATCGCCGTCGCGGGCGAAATGCGTGACCTGCAACGCCAGTTCCGAGGCAGCCCCGGGATCGAGCAGGCCGGGTTCGGCCTGCAACAGCTCGGTCAGGCTGAGATAGGCGGTGTCGCCGACAAAGGCGGCCGGCGCCCCGTCAGGCCCATGGCCCGGGACGATATCGGAATTCTCGGTCATGCGGCGTCTCCTGTACGGTTCATGCGACTTTTGCCCATCCTGTGCTCACCCATTTTTCGGCTTCGTTCTGCGGCGTCAGCGTCCCCGGCGGATCCTTTTTGCTGAACAGGGCCGGTTTGCCCGTTGCCGGGTCGGCGGCAATCACGAAATAGGTGTGATCCGCGGCACTGCCCCAATTGGTGTCGGCGATCACGAATTGCGGGGCGCCCAGATCGTTGATCAGGCGCGTATCCATCGCGGCATCAAGCCGGCCTTCGAAATATTCCTTCCACTCGGTCTTTTCCTTGGCCAGCGCCTCGGGCGTGGGCGCCTGGGGCTGGTTGTCGCGCCAGTAATTCGCCTCGGCCTCGGCGACCGCCTCGATATAGGTGGCGCTGGCGGCCTTGACATGCGCCTTGAAGGCGGCCGGTTTCATCGGAGCCGTGGGAGTCTGCGTGGCGAGGATCTGATCCAGCGCGGTCTTGGCATTGCCGGTCGCGCCCTTGCCAAAGGCGCTGATTTCCTTTTCGAACATGAATGCCAGTTGATCGACGGGGATGTCGGCATCGGCGATGTCCTTTCCCGGATCCAGCAATTCCCGTTTGATGTTGTCCTTCAGCGCGCCGGGGCCGCCGGTACGTAGCGGGGTCAGCGATTCATCGCCGGGCAGGATGTTGAAGCCATGCATGCCCCAGGTCAGGACCGTCGACATCTCGCCGGGGTCGGCGGGATCGTTGCTGGGGGCGAAATTCGACATGACGCAGGACAGCACCTCGGCGGTGCGTTCCGGAATGTCCGCTGTGGCCGGATTGACCCGGGCAACGATGTCGGTGGCGGTGATATCGCCGCCAAAGATCGTCTTGCTGGCCTCGTGGGTCTGGCCGCCGCTGGGCAGTTCCCAAGGCCATTTCCCGTCGATCTTGATTGCGTCGGCAAAGCCGCTTTTGGTGACCTGATTGGCGACGTCGTTGACCGAGGTGAACATCTTTGTGTCGCTTTTTTCGACCACGTCCCAGACGATATCGAAAACGATATCCTCGTACTGATCCAGGTTTTCGATGACTTTACCGTCGCTTTTGTGGATCAGCTGATAGCGGCCCTTGGACGAGGACCCGTCATTGGAATCGACGATCTCGACCTCTGGGTTATAGACCAGTTCGACCGCATTCTTGATGGCGTTCTCAAGCCGTGCCGTCACATCGGCGCGCTTTTTGGATTTGACCTTGTCGGTGATGACGCTGACCATGTCCGAGATCGAGTCGGTCATGCTCTGGTTCAGGCCGCTGAAATCCGAACGCGCGATGGCGGTTGCGGCGGTGTATTCCAGGCTGCGCACCAACGGGTCCTGATCGCCGGGCACGTTCTGGATCGCCGGCAGGGGGTCGCCGGTTTTCGGTTTGTATTCGCCGTCCTTGGCCAGATCGCGATAGTTCTTCATTGCCTCCAGCGGGTCGTCATTGCGCAGCTTGACGATGCCGGCAGTGGCGAAACAGGAGCCCACGTCGCCCTGAAAGACCGGGGTCAGCATGGCGTTCAGGATGGCGCCACGCGTCTCGGCGACCCCAACTGCGGATGCGTCCTTGCCACTGGATTTTGCCAAGAGGGCGCGGGCGGCATCCTCGGTCGGGGCAGCGGTCACATCGGTCAGGATGGTCTGGGCCTCGGCCGAACCCTGCAGAAAATCCATGGTGTCCAGCATATGCGTGACCTGGGCCGGGGTGGCGCTGGACAGGGCTTTGGGGTGGAACATGACGTCCAGCAGCGCATCGCGCCCCTTGTCGAAATCCATCGTGCCGTCGCCCTTGAGCAGGGCCGCGCCCACATGTTTGGTGCGCTTGGTTCCGGTTTCGTTGCGCGTCGCGCCACCGGAAACCGCATCGCAGCTGGCGAAATGGCGGCCTGTCTTGAGATAGTCGTCCAGCTTGGCGGCCTCGGTTGGCGGCAGGTTTGCCGACATGGCCACCAGCCGACCGGCATAGGTTTCGACATAGCCTTCGTTGGTGAAATAAGTGCCCGAATCCGAGGCGAAATTACTGGCGACCTTGTCACACATCAGGGCCGCCGTGGCCGCGACGCTTTCGGGATGGGCGGCGGTGGCGGCGACATCGGTGGCGGTTTCGGCAACGCGCGGGTTGCGGCCAAAGAGCTCGATCAAATCCTTGGCAACCGCCGGTTCCAGAGACCTGCCATTGGACGGGGCCAGGGGACCAAAGCTGACCGCTTCCAGCAGTTTTTTCTTGCCCTCGGCCTGACGCTGTTCTTTTTTGCGCGCCGCGAGATCGGCATTGGCGGTGTCCAACTCGTGCCGAGCCGCATCGACATCCGACTGTTTGCTGACGACCTCGGCCTGAGCCTGCTGGGCCGTGGCCTTGGCCTGCCCAAAGGCCTGATGCTTGCCGCCGAAATCAGTGTTCAGATCGCGATAGGCGGCCAGCACCCGGGGGTAGTCCTGATGCTCCGGATCGGCCAAGACATCCTTGTTGGTTTTCTTGAAGTTCTGCAGGGCGACATAGGCTGCTTTGGCGGTGTCATAGGCTGCCTTGGCGGCTGCATTCTTGAGTTTCTCGTCGGCGACGGCGGCCTCTTTGGCATCAGCGGCAAGCTGCAGCGCCTCGGCCTTGGTCTTGGCTTCGGCGGCGGCGGTCTCGACTGCCTGTTGCTTGGATTGCAGAAAGGCGCGGTCGACCTGGGTGTCGCCGAGATCGGCCTGGATCGATTTCAGAACGGTCGTGGCCGCCGCCAGTGCTGCGGGGTCGGCTTTGCCCAGGGTGACCAGCTTGGCTTTCTGGCCGTCGCTGGTACCGGTTTCGCCCAGCGTGGCCGTCAGTACACGGGTCAGTGCCGCATCGATGCGCCCCGCAAGCGTGTCCAGCCGCGCCGGCAGCCCGTCCAGATCGGTCAGTCTGGCCTTGATCGCGACCGGGTCGTCGGCAGTGATCGCATCGTTGATCGCGGTCAGGTCGGTGTCGATGCCGCCGGCCAGCGTGTCCATGGCGCCGTGATCGTCGTCTGTGGTGACGCGGGCCAGCAGGACGCGCAGTTTGGCAAGACGGCCGGTCTGCGCCGCGTGACCAACCTGCAGCCGCTCTTTCTCGGCGGCGCGTGTGGCAGCGGCCTGTTCGACCTGCGCGATGGCGGTACGCAAAGCGGCGATGTCGCGCCCGGCCTTGGCAGCGTCCTCGGGGGCCGGGATGTTGTCGGCCAGCAACGCCGCGATCGCGGTCCGCTTTTCGTCGAGATCGGCGATCTCCGCTGTCAGCGCGCCGTCCGGATTGCCGCTGAGCGTCGCCAGTTCTTGTTGCAGCGCGATGCGTTCGCGACTGCGTTCATCCAGCGCCGCCTGAACGTCGTTCGCCATGGCAATGGCGTTCTGCGCCTCGGCCAGGGCCTGCGCGAATTCGCCCTGGTCCTTGTGCGATCGCGCCGCGTCCAGGGTCTGTTGGATCGGCCTGACGTTCGGGGTCACGCCGGTCAGTTGGTCAAGCAGCGTCTGGGCCTGTGTTTCGGCCGCCAGAAACGCCTCGTAGTTGCGTATCTTGGCCTTGTCCGATTTGCGGTTGAACAGACCGCCCTTGATGAACCTTTCGACAAAGTCCCTCTGCTTGTCGTCCAACGGCATGTGGTCCCTCCTGGTAATTCGGATCAAGGCCCGTATCCGCATCCGGGAGACCGATCAGGTGTACCGGTTTTCGGGTACACGGTTTTTCGGTTCGATTGGGGAGTCAGGGGCTTTTCTTGGGGCGGTTGAAAAAACCTAGACCGACACGCCGCGCAAAGGCAAGGCAGGACCTTGCCGCCAGGTCAACATGCGATGCGGCGGCGGCCTTCAGCAGACCCTGATCCGTCCTTGCGGCCCGGGACCTGACACCGCTGGAGATTGTGGCCGCGAGATTGCTGGCCCGTACCGTGGATCGACCTGTGCGACGCCGCGCCGGGAAAGCCGCCAACGGCCATTCTGCGTCGATGCGGCTGTTTACAATTTCCCCAGGAAAGGCAAAGAGTCAACTATCGCAACTCGCGCGTGTCTGCGCTTGACACAACCTCACAAGAATCGAGTTTTGAGATGACCAAACTGCTTTCACGGCCTCTGGCGGCCGCCGCCGTTATGTCCCTGACCGCTCCGGCAATGGCCGAAATGAAATATGAAAACGCGACAGGCGGCAGCGCCCTTGCGTATGGCCAGCTCGACCCGGCCTATCTGTCCTTTGACGACGGGGTGTCCACCACCAGCGACATCGTCGACAACACCAACTCGAACAGCCGCGTCGGTCTGTGGCTGCGCCAGGACTATGGGGCGAACAAGTTCTCGTTCAATTTCGAGACCGCGCTGGGTCTGCGGCCCTCGGCGGGCCTGTCCCAGGCCACCACGCCCAAGGGAGTCGATTGGGACCGGACCGATATCCGCAAGGTCGATTTCAGCCTGCAAACGGCCAGTGCCGGGACCTTCTTTGCCGGTCAGGGCAGCATGTCCACGGATGGTGTCGCTGAATCCGACCTGTCGGGGACCTCGCTGATCACCTATTCGTCGGTGCCGGATACGGCCGGATCCTTTGTCTTTCGGACCGCGGCGGGGGCCTTGTCCACCCGCTCGATCGGCGGTTCGTTCGGCAACTTTGACGGCGCGCGGCTGGGTCGTGTGCGCTATGACACGCCGACCTTTTCAGGATTCACGTTGTCGGCCTCGTGGGGGACCAACATCCTGTCCTCGCAAAACGACTCGGAAACTGCGGCGATTGCGCTGCGCTATGCCGGCGATTTCGGTGACTACAAAATGCGCGGTGCCATCGGGTATTCATCGACAAAGCCCGGCGGCGGCGCGTCCGATTTCGATGACACGATCGGCTCGTTCAGCGTGCTGCACAGCTCGGGGATCAACTTTACCCTTGCCGGTGGTGATCGCAGTACAGCGGGCAACTATGGCTATGGCAAGCTGGGCTATCTGGCCAGTTGGTTCTCGGTGGGCAGCACCGCCTTGTCGGTCGATTACTACCGCGGCAGCGATCAGAGCGGGGCTGGCTCGAAATCCAAGTCGATCGGTTTTGGCGCGGTGCAGAAATTCGACAACGCCAACATCGAAGCCTATCTGGGCTACCGCACCTATGAACTGACCGAAACGGCAGCGTCCTATCAGGACGCTTCTTCGATCATGTTCGGGGCGCGCTGGAAGTTCTGAGCCGCAGATTACTGCTCGATTGCAAGATCAAAGCGCGCTCTTCGGGGCGCGCTTTCTTGTTTCATTCCCGTTTGCGGCGACTTTGCCCTGTAAAGCCCCTTGCACCGCACCGTGCGGACCAATAGAAGGCCCCAAATTTGCACAGTGCGCCGTCGGTGCACGTATGAACCTATGGGGAAGTCTGATGCAAGTCACCGAGACAATGAACGAAGGTCTGAAACGCGGCTACGCGATCAAGGTCAGCGCCGCGGAACTGGAGGGCAAGGTCAACGAAAAGCTTGCCGAAGCCCAGCCGGAAATCGAAATGAAAGGCTTTCGCAAGGGCAAGGTCCCGATGCCGCTGTTGAAGAAACAGTTCGGTCAGCGCCTGATGGGCGAAGCGATGCAGGAAACCATCGACGGCGCCATGAGCAAGCATTTCGAAGACAGCGGCGACCGTCCGGCGCTGCAGCCCGAAGTGCGGATGACCAACGAAGACTGGAAGGAAGGCGATGACGTCGAAGTGTCTCTTTCCTACGAGGCGCTGCCCGAGATTCCGGAAGTCGACCTGAAGTCGATCACTTTGGAAAAGCTGGTGGTCAAGGCCGGCGACGAGGATATCGAAGAGGCGCTGGGCAATCTGGCCGAGACCGCGCAGGATTTCGAGCCCCGCGATGAAGGGTCCAAGGCCGAAGACGGCGATCAGGTGGTCATGGATTTCGTCGGCAAGGTCGACGGCGAGGCCTTTGAGGGCGGTTCGGCCGAGGATTACCCGCTGGTTCTGGGCAGCAACAGCTTTATCCCCGGCTTCGAAGAGCAACTGGTTGGCGTGACGACGGGCGAAGAAAAGGCCGTTACAGTCAATTTCCCCGAGGATTATCAGGCCGAGCATCTGGCCGGCAAGGAAGCGGTCTTTGACTGCACCATCAAGGAAGTGAAAAAGCCGGTCGCCGCCAAGATCGATGACGAATTGGCCAAGAAGTTCGGTGCCGAGGATCTGGACGCGCTGAAAACCCAGATCGGCGAGCGCCTGGAAGCGGAATATGCCGGCGCGGCCCGCGCGGTGATGAAGCGGACCCTGCTGGACGAATTGGACAAGATCGTAAACTTTGAACTGCCGCCCAGCCTGGTTGACGCCGAGGCCGGTCAGATCGCGCATCAGCTTTGGCATGACGAGAACCCGGACGTTCAGGGCCATGATCACCCCGAGATCACTCCGACCGAAGAGCACACCCGACTGGCCGAACGCCGTGTCCGTCTGGGCCTGTTGCTGGCCGAACTGGGCCAGAAGGCCGAGGTGCAGGTCAGCGACGCCGAAATGACCCAGGCGATCATGAACCAGGCGCGGCAGTACCCGGGTCAGGAACGCCAGTTCTTTGAATTTGTACAGCAGAATCAGCAGATGCAGCAGCAATTGCGCGCGCCGCTGTTCGAGGACAAGGTCGTGGATTACGTGTTCGAACTGGCGACGATCACCGACAAGACAGTCAGCAAGGACGAGCTGCAGAAAGCCGTCGAGGCCATGGAAGAAGAATAAGGCGACAATGGCGCCGCCAAACGTGATGAGAGCCGCCCGAAGGGGCGGCTCTCTGCTTTTGAGGGTGAGGGTGGTTTGGTAGTTGTGAGTGGTGTCGTGCCTTGGTCGTTGTCAGCCGGTTCGGCGTAAGGATTGCAGCGAGTCCGGCGGCAGTTGGTTGCCGACCGCCTGGATCAGGCGTTGGACGGCCGCGACTTCTTCGTCGTTGTCTGCGTCACGCAATTGCTGAGCAAAGTAGTCACGCAATTCGCCGCTGTCGCGCTTGCGCGGCGTTTTTCGTTTTTTTGCCAACTCGCGTTCGGCGATTCGATCCAGGCATTCCTGTTCGGTCGCAAAGACGTCGTGCTTGATGCCTGAAAATTCGCGAATGCTGGCAATTCTCTCGTCCGAGCAATCCATCAAGGCCGCCATGGCCGTGACCTTGCCCATCGGCTTGGCGCTGCCAAGATAGTCATAGGGCGCATTTCCGGAGCGTTTCAAGACCCGGTTCATCACCGGGTCGATGACCGCGACCGCGTCCAGGACGCCGGCGTTTTTCGCGTATTCAAAAGCCCCGATCATGACTTCGCTAGTAACATAAGAGATCGAGTTTCGGGTTTTCCCGCCCGACAGCTTGACGGTGTCGACGCAAAATCGCGTGGCTTCCCAGATCTGCGCGCTGCGCAGCGGCGGTTCGCCATCCAGCAGATTGTAAAACACATCTGCCAGCATGTGCGGACCAGTGGTCTGCAACAGGCGCATGCACCCGACAACATCCCCGTCATCATCGATGCTGACGATATGCGTTGGATCGAGATTGTCGAAATCGTCGATCTCCATGCCGTCCCGAACATCGACTTCCCAGCCAAGCCGGTCTTGAAATACCCGCGCGCGCAGCCGGTACATGTCATTGAGAACAGTAGAGAATTTCTGTCTGTTCAGTGAGTCAATTGTGATTATCATTCCGTTCCCCATCGTCTTTCCACGTTTTAAGTTACATATGTGGAAAATTCGATCTATTGGGGAATTCCCGTATGTCGGGGCCGTCTGGGTTTAGCCGGGCAAAATCAGATTCAACCCAACCGCGCGCCCGACAGCCTGAGCGGTCGACAGCGCCCCCAACTTCTCGCGGCCCGAGCGCAGATGCACCTCGACGGTCCGGTGCGAGATGGAAAGAATGTCGCCAATATCCTGCTGGGATTTACCCACCGCGACCCATTGCAGGATTTCGATTTCCCGCGACGATAGGGCCGGCATGGAAAGGGCGCGGGCCAGCACTCCCGTCTGCATGACATTGTCATGGATGTGAACGGCCGAGACCTGAAGATCGCCCATGACGACCTTTTTCTGTTTTTCCCATTCGACCGTAGAGCAGTTTCGGGTGACGCTGAGTAGTCCGCATTCGCCATAAGGGCCGCGGATCGGCACCGTCATGCCGCGGTCGCTTATCCCGAAATCATGGGCGTCGCGAAAGACCTTGGTGAATTTTCCGTCATGGTCGAAACGGCTCCAATCCACCGGTGCGATGCTCTTGGCGGATTTGTACAGAGTCGGATCGACATGATGAAAGCCGCGCTTGGTATAGTGCAGTTTCCATTCTTCGGGGTAGTTGGCATAGCCGCGTACATCGCCGTTGACCGGATTCGCCGAAGCATAGGACGCATAGTCAAAACCGAGCATCTGGCACAGATCGTCCAGGAATACATCCGCGTGCTGGTCGACGTCCTGCACTGAACTCAGATCGATCAGTTTCACATTGTTGTCCTCGACACCCGGCGCGGTTACGCCGCGGCTAGGTGGTCACCTTCACCTTGGTTTCGGTGTTCGCCATGGACCGGATAAAGGCGAGAACCGCCTTTTTCTGTCCCTCGGGCAGGGCCGCATAAAGTTCAATCAATTCCAGTTTTTCGGGGTCCGAGAGAAAGGACATGTTGTCTTGCGGTGTCGCGTCCTTGCCTGAGCCGCCCAGCTTGTCCGGTTTTATGCCGTCAAAGAACTGCGTGACATCCACCCCCAGAACGTCGGCGATCGACCACAACCGCGAGGCGCTGACACGGTTGGCGCCGGTTTCGTATTTCTGTACCTGCTGAAATCTGACCCCGATGGCATCGCCCAGTTCAGTCTGGCTGATGCCCAGCGAGCGCCGACAGGCGCGGATTCGTTTTCCGACGAGAATATCTACCGTGTTCATATCAGTCCTCTGTCCCCCGACCTTGGGAATATTGAAACTGCAGTCTCCACATGCCCCAATAAACTTGGCGTTCCGGCTTGCGCAGCTCACAAAGTTCACGTTTTCAAGTTTAGCCACTTTGCACCAGATCGCGCTTGCAGGCAATGAATTTCCGATTGTCGGCGCCATGCCGGGTTCAACGGGGCGTTGAAAATTTGAATCAACCCCGGCCGTTCCCTCTGCGCAATTTCCTGGCTTGCCCGAGGCTGGTTGATGCGATGCCGGCCGTTTGCCGGACCTGGCTATTTGATTTCGATCGGTTGCACCAGTCCGGTTTCTTCCAGCATGCCGCGCCGTTTCGCTTCTTTCCAGTATCCGCGTGAATAATGCTTGATCGCGGCATCCTGGCTGCCATCCGCCAGCAGCCAGGCACCACGCAGGTATTTTCCGGCATATTTCAGGTTGATTTCCGCATCCAGCAGGTCCTTTGGCTGTCCCTCAAAACCCATGGACCGGGCCGTCGCGGGCAGAATTTGCAGCAGCCCATAGTAGGGCCGGTTGATCGCCCACGGGCGGTGCGTGCTTTCGCGCACGGCCAAACGGTGAACCAGTGAGCGGGGGATTTCGTAGAGATCGCCGTATTTGTTGATCAAACGCCGCAACTCGGGTGTTTCATTGGCGTAAAGAGGCGGCGTAGGTTGGGCCCGGACGGGCTTGTCGGCGGGCGCGCCGCAGGCGGATGTGGCAAAACCAAGCGCAAGCAGGGCCAATGCGCGCCGACGGGTCAGTGATGACATTGCTCGTCTCTTTCTATGTCGCAATCCGGACAAGATAATGCGGGAATGGCGCAAAACAACACCGAGCAACGCCGCGTCTGCTGGATGAGCGATAGGCCGCCAGTCCCGCAGTCCGCGCGTCGTCGCAGGTGGAAGTCGTTGCGATACAGCGTTTGCGGTCCGCGCCACAATGTCGGATCGTCGCCCGGGCGGCTGCGCTGCCGCCTGGCCAAGTTACGCAGGAGCCCCGGGCGCATGGTTTTGGAGCAAACGGAGCAGGATGCGCGGCATTCAGGCACTCGCGGCATCGCGCCAATCAGCAGATTGACGCGCATATTGCGGGGTCCGGTTGCGTGACGCAGAACTGGACCGATTGCCTGTTCTCGCAATGGTCGCCGCATGTGGGCGATCCCGGTCTCGGCGGATGGCTAACGGTTGCTGCCTATGGGCTGGCATGTGCGCTGTGTCTGCTGGCCTTTGGGCGGCAACCGCAGAGACATCTGCGGCGGCTGGGACAGGGGCTGGCAGCGGTTCTGGCGGCGCTGATGATCAACAAGCAACTGGACCTGCAATCGGCGTTGACGGGGCTGGCGCGATGTTTTCTGCAGGAACGGGGCTGGTACGAGGCGCGGCAATGGCTGCAGGTCTTTGCGGTTCTGGCGCTGGTGCTGATTTGCATACTGGTCGGGGGGATTCTGCTGCGCGGGATGCGCGCGCATCTGTCTCTGGTCTGGCCGGCGCTCCTGGGGGTATTCTGCCTCATGGGCTTTGTCGCCGTCCGGGCCTATGGCATCCATCATCTCGAACGATTCGTCGGCCTGGTTCTGCACAAGGGGGGGCTGACGACCCTGCTGGAATTGGGCGGCATCGCATTGATTTGTGCCAATTCAATATGGCTGTTGACGCGGCGGCGCAGGCCGGATCCTGAGCGCAAACCAAACGCGGCGCGGTACGATGAGTGACCGTCCGGTCGTGGGAAGTACCCTTGCGTACCGCCAGAAACCGGCGGAACTGAGGCAAAAAAAAACCGCGCAAGGCCGGGCCTTGCGCGGTGATTTCGCATTGAACTTTGTGCGATCAGGCCCGGTTTTCGTCCTCTTCGGCCGCGCTGTCCGTGGCCGGAGCGGTTTCGGCAAGGTCGACGTCTTCGGACGCGGCGCTGCCGATATCGTCGAACAGTTCCGCGATCTCGAACTCGGCGGCGGCCTCTTCTTCGGCGGCCAGTTCCTGGATCGACTTGCCAGAGGCTTGCAGTTCGGCCTCTTCGACCGAACGGGCGACGTTGATCGCGATTTCCGCGTCAACCTCGGGGTGCAGGACCACCGTAACCTTGTGCAGGCCCAGTTCCTTGATCGGCGCGGTCAGGACAACCTGTTTGCGGTCGACCGAGAACCCGTCTTCGGTAGCCACATCGGCGATGTCGCGCGGTGTGACCGACCCATAGAGCGAGCCGGCATCGGATGCCGAGCGAATCACGACGAACTGCTGGCCGTCCAGCTTTTCGGCCAGGGCCTCGGCCTCTTTGCGGGTCTCCAGATTGCGCGCTTCCAGCTGCGCTTTCTGCGCCTCGAAATTGGCGATATTGGCGTCGGACGCGGACAGCGCCTTGCCCTGCGGCAGCAGGAAATTGCGCGCATAGCCGGACTTTACGTCGACGACGTCGCCCATCTGGCCCAGCTTGGCCACGCGTTCCAAAAGGATCACTTGCATGTCAAACTCTCCTTACTTGACGGCATAGGGCAGCAGGGCGAGGAAGCGGGCGCGTTTGATGGCGCGGGCCAGTTCACGCTGCTTTTTCGCCGAGACGGCGGTGATCCGGCTGGGCACGATCTTGCCGCGTTCGCTGATATAGCGCTGCAGCAGGCGGGTGTCTTTGTAGTCGATGGCCGGTGCGTTGTCGCCCGAGAAGGGGCAAACTTTGCGGCGGCGGAAAAACGGTTTGGCTGCCATGATTTACAGTCCTTTTCTCAAGCTTACGATCAACGGCGGTCGCGACGACCGTCGCGTTCGTCGCGTTTCTGCATCTGCACCGACGGACCTTCTTTGTGGGCGTCGACCTTGATGGTCAGAACCCGCATCACGTCGTCATGCAAGCGCATCAGGCGTTCCATTTCCTGCACGGCCGGTGCCGGAGCATCGGTGCGCAGAAAGGCATAGTGGCCCTTGCGGTTCTTGTTGATCTTGTAGGCCATCGTCTTGACGCCCCAGTACTCGTGATCGACGAGGCTGCCGCCATTGTCCGACAGCACGGCACCAAAATGTTCGATAAGGCCTTCGGCTTGCGTGTTGGACAAATCCTGACGCGCAATCATGACATGCTCATAGAGTGGCATGTGGACTCCTGTCTTGTTTCAAGGCGCATTTCAAAGGTGGGGCCATATCCCTTTCGCGGCCCCGCCACGAGAGACTGCGCGGTTCAGTTGGTTGCGAAAGGATGGCCTCATATACACGGTTTGATCCGGGGAGCAAGGCCGCATGCCCGCAGGTTCAGCATGGCGATCACGATGGCAGGTGTCAGAGCCCGGCGGGCCTGACGCTTTGGTAACCATTCTACGTCTAGCCTGACGGCGTGAGAAGACATACGGCGACCTGGAAAGGGCAGATGACATGGACGATGGGCCACCGGGCACAACTGCGGTGAAGCCGCAGGCCTTCAGGCAGGCTGACCGGTTCACGAGGGCCGACAGCCCATATCTGCGTCGCGTTGTTCTGCGGTTCGTCGGGGTGGCTCTGTTTCTAAGTGCCGCCGGAATGTGGCTGCTGGATGGGGCCCCGCGCGCAGGCGAGGTTCTGCTGATCAAACTGGGCCTCAGCATTGTCTGTTTTTTTGCCGGTGCGGTCCTGCTGACCAGTCCGTGTGGCCGCGATCCGGGACAACGTCAGCTGCCGGCTACGGGCTATCGCCAAAAGGGGTCAATGGCGGTGCAACCTGCGCCGGGCATTGACGAAATGAGCAGGCGGCTCGCGACCGTGGGTGTCGCGGCCCGCGCGCACGAAAAATCGCGCAGGCGTTTGCGGATCGAGTTTCGAACACCGGGCTGCACGCTGCATATGCTTTTGAACGGACGGAAGTCGGTGCTGTCGCGCCCGGCATCGGGGGAGGCGGGCTGGCGGTGGCCGGCCTTTCTGCCATTTGCGCCGCATCGAAATCGCGGAATCGGCTGACGCGAAGCTCCGGCTGGGCGGGGCAGGCGCCCGGCGCAGTGGTCGTGATCGGAAATTGATGCAATCTGTGTTGACAGAATGTCTGTTTGCCATCCGAATAAGCGGATACCCTGCGGGTTCCACGTGCAATCCATTGCGTTGATCTGGCGCAACCGGTGCCCGTGCTGCGGGAACCGAGTTGCTGTTCGCCGTTTGACCAGAGGAAATTTGAGATGATACCCAAAATCGCCGCAGCCGCCGCGCTCGCTGTCTTTACCACGACCGGCAGCGCGGAAACCTGGTTGATAGATCCCGAGCATACCGAGGTCAGGGCCTATTGGGATCATGCCGGATTTTCCGAGCAGTCTCTGGAATTCACCCAGGTCGATGGGTCGCTGACCTTTTCGCTGAACGCGGTGCCCGAGTCTCAGGCGTTTTTCAGCATACCTGTCAGCAGCATGGAAACCGGCGTTGAACGTTTCAACCACGATCTTTGGAGCTCGACTTTTTTCGATCTGGAGAACCATCCCAACATCACGTTCAGCTCGACCACATTTCAGCAGACGGGGCCGAAAAAGTTGAAGGTCACGGGCGATCTGACGATCAAGGATGTGACGCGACCGGCGGTGTTTGACGTCACGGTGCACAATGTCGGCGAGCATCCGGTCGGCAAGTTCTTTGACTATTTCGCCGGCAACTGGTTGGGGGTGACCGCGGTGGCCACGATCAAGCGTTCGGAATGGGGAATGGGCGCCTTTGTTCCGATGGGCTCGGATGAGATTCGGATCGTGATCAACTCGGAATTGCGGGCCGAGGAATAGAGCCGGTTCGGGGGTCAGGGGATGGTGCGTCTGGCCACCAGTTCGACCGCGATCGTCACGGTCTGGCCCAGAGTTTTCTGATCGGCCAACGCGGCACCGATGCCATAGTCCAGCCGGTTCAGGTCGACCTGGCCAGACATGGTTGCGACGTCGTCGTGGATTTGCAGGGAAAAGGGCAGCAAAACAGGCATCGAAATGCCGCGTAAGGTAAGTATGCCGTTGGCGACGTGGCCGGTGTCGGTTCGTTGGATTTCAGCAGAATAGGTGGCCGTGGGATGCGCCGCATGGTCAAGGAAATCCGGTCTCAGCGCCTGGTCCGTGACCGACCCCAGAGTCAGCGAAGCAATCGAGACCTCCACCCGCACCTGACCGGCAACTCCCGGCGCACTGGGGTCGGCATAGGCAATCGCGGCGGTCCAGTCGGCAAAGGCGCCGGTGACCGGCGTGCCCAGTTGGGTGATGGTCAGCGTCAGGCTGCCCTGTTCGACCTGCCAATCGGAACGCGGCTGGGCCAGTGGCTCGGGTGTGGCGACAGAACCGCGATGCGCCGAGATCGCCCCGCTCAAAAGCCCGGCACCGAGTGCCATGGCCCAGACCGTCACCGCCAGAACAATGGGCAAGGCCGAGCGTGGATGCGCCTGTGGGTGCGGCAGGTCGCGGCGACCGAACCACATGCGCAGCAGGGTCTGGTCACGGTCGATCAGATGATGTTTCAGCGCGCCGGCGATGTGCAGCGCCAGGGCCACGACCAGAACCCATTCCAGCACTTTATGCAGCCCGGAAAGGATCGACGCCAGGACAGGATCGACGGGGATGAAGGGCAGGTTTTGACCGAAGGGCCACCAGATCGGGGCAAAGCCGGTGGTGGCCGCATGACTGAACCACCCGGTCAGCGGTACCAGCAGCAGCGAGCCATAGAGCAGCCAATGTACGGTTTCGGCGGCCAGCAGTTCGATGCGTCGCTCGGGATGCAGAGGCCGCGGCTTGGTCTGGCTCATGGTCCAGGCGATCCGGGCCAGGGCGGTCAGGAATATGGTCAGGCCGAGGGTCTTGTGCATCGAGAACAGCAGGGCCGCGCGCGTCAGATCCGCCGCGCTGTCCGGCGTGGCCTGGCGAAACGCTTCGGCCATGCCATTGGCAGTGATCCCCAGCGGAATGATGGTCACGATCAGCAGCGCTGTCAGCCAGTGAAAGAGCTTGCTGACAAACCCGTATCGGGCCGGTGAATTTCCGAGTCTCATCGCCTACTCCGCAGGGTGCCGGCCGAGGATAGGGGAAATCTGGCGGCATTCAACGCAGCGTGTCGCACAGGAGGTGCGCGGCACGTTGATCCGGGCGGCCGGCGGGCGTTGCCACAGGCGTCGGCGCAGGCTATGCCGGGGATAAAGCAGCGGAGGCACGTGATGAGCAGAGCATTTGTATTTCCTGGCCAGGGTGCGCAGACGATCGGTATGGGGCAGTCGCTGGCCCAGGCCTATCCGGCGGCGCGGGCGGTGTTCGAAGAGGTGGACGAGGCGCTGGGCGAGAGCTTGAGCGGACTGATCTGGGACGGGGATATCGAGACTCTGACGATGACGCAGAATGCCCAGCCGGCTCTGATGGCGACTTCGCTGGCGGCAATGCGGGCGCTGCAGGCCGAAGGCGTGGAGACCAGTGCCGCGGATTTCGTCGCTGGCCATTCGCTGGGCGAGTATTCGGCGTTGGCAGCGGTGGGCGCGCTCAGTCTGGCGGACACCGCGCGTCTGTTGCGCACCCGGGGCGAAGCGATGCAACGCGCCGTACCGGTCGGTGTCGGCGCGATGGCGGCTCTGCTGGGGCTGGATCTGGCGGCCGTGCGCGAGGTCGCGCAGGAGGCAGCCCAGGGCGAGGTCTGCGAGGCGGCAAACGACAACGACCCGGCGCAGGTTGTGGTGTCGGGCCATAAAAAGGCAGTCGAGCGCGCGATCGATCTGGCCAAGACCCGCGGGGCCAAACGCGCGGTGATGCTGCCGGTCAGCGCTCCGTTTCACTGCAAGTTGATGCAGCCGGCAGCCGAAGTCATGGCCGAGGCGCTGGCCTCGGTGGACATCCAGACGCCTGCCGTGCCGGTCATCGCAAATGTGTTGGCCGAACCGGTTTCGGACCCGCAGGCGATCCGCGATCTGCTGGTACGTCAGATCACCGGAGCGGTGCGTTGGCGCGAATCCGTTCAGGCCATGGCGGCACAGGGTGTCACGGAAATCTGGGAGATCGGTGCCGGTAAGGCCTTGTCGGGCATGGTGCGGCGTATCGATCGCAGCATCGCCTGCAAGGCTGTCGGCACGGCCGAAGACGCCAAGGCGGTTGCTGCCACGCTGGCCTGAACGCCCGAAGGAACAGAGTAACCGCCGGCATCGTTTCGCTGCGCGCGAACTGTGCCGGAAGCAAGAGGAACACACATGTTTGATTTGACCGACAAGACCGCGCTGATCACCGGTGCGTCCGGCGGAATTGGCGCGGCGATTGCCCGCGCGCTGCATGGGGCGGGGGCGACGGTGGCCCTGTCCGGAACGCGTGTCGAGCCGCTGCAGGCGCTGGCCGCGGAACTTGGCGAACGGACGCATGTGCTGCCATGCAACCTGAGCGATGCCGCTGCTGTCGAGATGTTGCCGAAACAGGCCGCCGAAGCGATGGGGCGCGTCGATATCCTGATCAACAACGCCGGCATCACCCGGGACAATCTGTTCATGCGCATGTCCGATGCGGACTGGCAGAGCGTGATCGATGTCAATCTGACCGCGACCTTCAAACTGTGCAAGGGCGTGATGCGGGGAATGATGAAGGCCCGTTGGGGCCGGATCGTGAATATCAGTTCTGTCGTGGGCGCGACCGGCAATCCGGGGCAGGCCAATTATGCCGCGTCCAAGGCCGGCATGGTCGGTATGACCAAGAGTCTGGCCTATGAGGTGGCCAGCCGCGGGATCACAGCCAACGCGGTGGCACCGGGGTTCATCGAAACCGCCATGACCGACAAGCTGACGGACGATCAGAAAACTGCGATTCTGGACCAGGTGCCTGCCGGACGTATGGGTGGCGCCGACGAGATCGCTGCGGCGGTCCTTTATCTGTCCAGTCCGGAGGCGGGCTATGTCACCGGGGCGACGCTACACCTGAATGGCGGAATGGCGATGCTGTGACGCGGACGGCTGCGGCGCTAGAACGCGCTGCAGCTGGCGCTGCAATTGCGGGGCCTGGATGTCCGGCGCGATCTCGATCAACGGCACACCGGCGCGACTCAGCGCTTCTGTTTTGATGGCGTCGCGTGCGGGCTGATCGGTCCGGGGCTGATTGATCGCGTGCACCCTGCGTTGCACGTCGATTGCGCAGACGCACAGGCCAAAACGATCGAACACCGCAAAATCCAGCTGTCTGGAGTTGATCGTGGCGCAGGCATGCCGGCGATCATCGCTGCTGGCGCATCCGTGCCGGGGGGCGATGATGTCGCCCAGGCTGGTCCGGGTCGTGACCCGAAGGCCGCTGTCGGCGGCTTGCGCCGCATGTTCGATGATGGGCAACAGGCGCGACTCCGCCGGGTTCAGAAGTCGGATACGCTCGAATCGGACTCGGGCAATGGCCTGCAGAGGATCGGCCGCGATCAACTTGTCAGCCGATTCCGCTTGGGGCTGCCGGCGCATAGCTGGCACACCCGGAGGGCGCGGCAAAGCGACGCCATGCGGCCGCTTGGCCAGACGGCTGACCAGAAACAAAAGAACCACAATGGCCAAGGCGATCAGCAGCCCCTGAACCTGATGCAGGTGCAGAAAGAAAACAGAAGCTTTGGCGGTTTCGCTGGCCTGAACAGCATTCATGACGGCACCGGGATTGACAGGATACGGATTGCGCGGCTTGGGAAACAGACAAACCGCCAAAGGGCGGCATTTTGGTGGCGGGCTTGCGGCGCGACGATGATATCGGACGCATTTCTGAAAGCATTTGCCTAATCGTCAGTCTATGTTATAGGCGGCGCAGATTGGCGGGTGGGACAATGGCCTTGCACTGCCAAACCCGGACAGCCGGGATCGAGCCGCCTGATGAGGGCGAAACAAACCCACCCCAAGCGGGCTAGGGCAGACTTGGGCCAAGCGCCCGCAATGGAATGAGGAATGAACATGAGCGACGTCGCAGACCGCGTTAAGAAGATCGTTGTGGAACATCTGGGTGTTGAAGAAGACAAGGTGACCGAGAACGCTTCGTTCATCGATGACCTGGGTGCGGACAGCCTGGACACGGTCGAGCTGGTGATGGCGTTCGAAGAAGAGTTCGGCATCGAAATTCCCGACGACGCGGCAGAAACCATTCAGACCTTTGGGGACGCGGTCAAATTCATCTCCGAAGCCTCCTGAACGCGGGTACCACCGATTGAAAAAGCGGCGCTTCTAGCCACGGAAGCGCCGCTTTTTTCGTTTCGGCCATGGAAATGCTTGCGCATGACCGGGCTGTGCTGTCAGAATCCGAGTGAGGCAGGCAGACAACAAGCGGCGCAATGATCCGTGCAGTTCCGAACATCAACACAACGCATCTAACCTTGCGGGCGATGCGGCCCGAGGATTTCGACAGGTTCGCGGAAATCTGGGCGACGCCCGAGGTGGTCCGCCATGTCGGCGGTCAGCCCTGGAGCCGGGGACGGGCCTGGGAGTCGTTCCTGCGCAATGCCGGGCACTGGCACATGGCCGGGTTCGGCCAATGGGCGATTGTCGAACAATGTTCGCGCCGCATCGTCGGGCAGACCGGGTTCTTTTTCGGCGACCGGGCGCTGGGCGAGGATTTCGACCCTTATCCCGAGGCCGGCTGGATCCTGGCCCCAGAGGCCCAGGGCCGGCGATTGGGCATCGAGGCGGCAAAGGCGGCGCATGACTGGTTCGATCGGGTGATTCCCGGCCCGCTGGTGGCAAAGGTCAGTCCCGAGAATACGCCGTCGCTGAGGCTGGCGGCGGATATCGGCTATCGAGAAATTCGGCGGATCGACGCCAACGGCGAATCGATGGTCCTGCTGCGCCGCAATGGACCGCCCCAGCGGTTGTGACGCCGCAAATGATGCAGGCAGTGACGGATTAGAGGAACGGGCGGCCCCGTTTTGTGCTATCGTGCGCCGACTGCATATGGCCATCATTGGGGGGCAAGGTCATGATGATTTATCCGACCATAGAAATTCAACACGGACGCTGCGTGTCGCTGGAAAAGGGCCGTCTGGACGAGGCGACCATCTGGCACGTCGATCCGGTCGAAACCGCACATGGCTTCGCGGTTGCCGGAGCCGAGTGGATGCATCTGACCGATTTCGATGCGGTCGAAGGGCGCGACGAGAACAGTGCGCTGGTCGAAGAGATCATTCGGGCGGCGGGCATTCCGGTGCAGCTGGGCGGTGGATTTCGCAGCCGCGAGTCGGTCGAACGCTGGATCGACAAGGGCGCAGGCCGCATCGTGATCGGCACGATGGCGGCCCATAACCCGGCGCTGGTGCGCGAACTGGCCGAGCATCATCCGGATCAGATCGTTCTGGCGGTGGATGTCTGGCGCGGACAGGTTATGACCGAGGGCTGGCGCACATCCAGCGCTCTCACGCCGGACAGCTTTATTTCGGCCTTTGGTGATACGCCTTTCGCCGGCATCATCATCACCGATATCGACAGCGACATGGATGAGGTCGATGCCCAGTTGGGCTTGATTGCCGGGCTGGCCGCGCATGCCAGATCGCAGGTGATCGCCAGCGGTGTGGTGCGCAGCATCGACGACATCGCGCGGCTGACCTATGTGCCAAACATTTCCGGCGCGCTGGTGGGGCGGGCGCTATTTCGCAAGGCGGTGGATCTGGGCGAGGCTCTGGCCGTCGCGCAGCCGGGGCCCGAACCCGTGGCAGAGTTTCAATAGCGGCCAACCACCTGGCCGCCGGGTTGCGAAAATGCGCTGATGCCTTGCGCTCGGTGCTCTTGCCCCCATGCCCCGGTGCGGGGTAAGAGCGGTGCGCAACAGAATGTTGGCAAGAGGGCAATTCATGCGCAGAGTAGTCGTAACGGGGCTGGGGTTGGTGACGCCATTGGCCAGTGGAGTCGAAGAAAGCTGGTCGCTTCTGCTGGACGGGCAGTCGGGTGCCGGACCGATCCGGCAATTCGACGCCGCCGCGAGCGGGGTTACAACCACCTATGCCTGCGAAGTGCCCCGGGGCGATGGCAGCGATGGCACGTTCAACGCCGATGAATGGCTGGCGCCGAAAGAGCAGCGCAAGATTGACGATTTCATTCTTTTCGGCATCGCCGCTGCCGACATGGCCGTCAAGGACGCGAACTGGACACCGGAAGGCGAAGAGGATCGGCTGCGGACCGGGGTCATGATCGGGTCGGGCATTGGCGGTCTGAGTTCCATTGCCGACACCGCGGTCATGATCAAAGAGAGGGGACCGCGCCGCGTGTCGCCGTTCTTTATTCCCGGTGCCCTGATCAACCTGATATCCGGTCAGGTCAGCATCCGGTTTGGCTTTAAGGGCCCGAACCATTCGGTGGTGACCGCCTGTTCGACCGGGGCGCATGCCATCGGCGATGCCGCGCGATTGATTCAGCATGGCGACGCCGAGGTGATGGTTGCCGGCGGCGCCGAGGCCGCGATCTGCGAAATCGGAATTGCCGGCTTCAATGCCTGCAAGGCGCTGAGCACGAAATATGCCGACGACCCCAAGGCGGCGAGCCGCCCGTATGACACCGACCGCGACGGGTTCGTCATGGGCGAGGGTGCCGGTGTCGTGGTGCTGGAGGAATACGAGCACGCCAAGGCGCGTGGGGCAAAGATCTATGCCGAGGTTCTGGGCTATGGTCTGTCCGGTGATGCCTATCACATCACCGCGCCGTCCGAGAACGGTGAAGGCGGCGAACGATCGATGCGGGCAGCCTTGGCCGATGCCGGACTGGAACCCAAGGACATCGACTATATCAACGCGCATGGCACCAGCACGATGGCGGACACCATCGAACTGGGCGCCGTTGAGCGGATGATGGGAGATGCGGCGGGCAAGGTGACCATGTCTTCGTCCAAGTCGATGACCGGGCATCTGTTGGGGGCGGCGGGCGCGATCGAAGCCATCTTCAGCATTTTGGCAATCCGCGACCAGGTGGCGCCGCCGACCATCAACCTGGACAATCCGGCGGTCGAAACCTTGGTGGATCTGGCCCCTAACACCAAACGTGAGCGCGAGATCAACGTGGCGCTGTCCAACTCGTTCGGTTTCGGCGGAACAAACGCCAGCGTCATCTTCGGGAAAGTCAGCTGATGTGGCGCGGTCTGGCCTCGAATATGTTGACCTTTCTGATCGTGGGATTGTTCCTGCTGGTCGGGGTCGTGATTTGGGGCCAGTCGCAGTTCACCGCAGCAGGGCCTTTGCAGCAGGCGATCTGTCTGCGGGTTGAGCGTGGCTCGAACATGACCAAGGTCAGCCATATGCTCGAAGCGCAGGATGCGGTGACGAATGCCACCATTTTCCGACTGGGTGCGGACTATTCCGAAAAAAGCGATCGGTTGAAGGCAGGCAGTTTCCTGATCAGGCCGGGCGCGTCGATGGAACAGATCGTCGAGCAGGTGACGCGCGGGGGGGCCAGCACTTGCGGCACCGAGATCGTCTATCGTGTGGGCGTGACCCGGACCGAGGCGCAGGTGCGTGAGTTGGACCCGGAAAGCGAGCAGTTCATCGAGGTGGCGGCCTTTGATCCGGCAGCGGGCAGCGCGCCGGTGGCCTATCAGGAAAAACGCGCCTTGGCGGATACACGGTACCGGATCGCACTGGCCGAGGGCGTAACCAGCTGGCAGGTGGTCGAGGCGCTGAAATCCATGGAGATGCTGACCGGTGAGATCGCCACACGCCCGGATGAGGGCCGGCTGGCGCCGGACAGCTATGAAGTTTCGGAAGGCGCGGACCGAAATGCGGTCCTGGCCCGAATGCAGGAGGCGCAGAATCTGCGTATTGCGGCTGCATGGGAGAGCCGGCAGCCGGGCCTGCCGCTGAGCAACCCCGAAGAGATGCTGATCTTGGCTTCGATCATCGAAAAGGAAACTGGGGTGCCCGAAGAACGCCGGCAGGTGGCCAGCGTGTTCATCAACCGCCTGAATCAGGGCATGAAATTGCAGACCGATCCGACGGTAATCTATGGGCTGACTAAGGGGCAGGGCGTTTTGGGGCGCGGTCTGCGGCAGAGCGAGCTGCGCCGGCAGACACCGTGGAATACCTATGTCATCAACGGTTTGCCGCCGACTCCGATCGCCAACCCGGGCAGGGAAAGTCTGCAGGCGGCGGTTGCTCCTGAGGATACGGATTATCTGTTTTTTGTGGCGGACGGCACTGGCGGTCATGCCTTTGCCAGTTCGCTGCAGGAGCACAATCGAAATGTGGCGAAATGGCGTGAGATCGAGGCTGGGCGAGCCAATAACTGAGGTCTGGGCGCAGTGCGCCAAAGCCGCTCTGGTATAGTTGAAATTATCATTTTGTTAATGATACCGTACGGTTAGGGAGTTGATGGGCGCTGAAATCGCTTGACTTAGCGAGCGGTCTCGCGTATAAGTTGTGTCATGCTAGAAGAAGTAGGCGAGCGGCCGCGGGATACTGTCCCGTCGGCCGTTTTCTGTTTCTCTCGTGCGGAAAATGTTCAACGCATGAGGTAGATGAGCAAATATGACTTTGATTACCCCGGAGGAGCGCGTCTTGCGGACGGCCGAATTGTTTCGGTCGGTCGAGGAGTCGCTGCAAAGATTGCGCCAGCAGGCGGAAGACCTGCGAAAGCAACTTGAAGCCGGGGAGGACACAGATTTGTTGGATGGTAGCAAGCAGGTTGCGGCAGTCGAAAGGCTGATCGGAACTTGCCAGAAGGTGGAGACTAGCCTTGTCGAGCAGCAACAAAAACAAGCGGGAATCGTCCGGGGCGGATACGCTCT
This sequence comes from Sedimentitalea sediminis, assembly GCF_042687825.1. Classification (NCBI taxonomy): domain Bacteria; kingdom Pseudomonadati; phylum Pseudomonadota; class Alphaproteobacteria; order Rhodobacterales; family Paracoccaceae; genus Sedimentitalea; species Sedimentitalea sediminis. The sequence continues at coordinate 41,986 of NZ_JBHUQE010000014.1, forward strand.
TGACCTTAACGCCGCTCGGGTTGAGGTCGGGTGCCGATTGGCTCGCCTCAGAACCTGTCGCGATACGTGACCTGTTCCTGGAAACACTTGGGGAGGGAGGGCTTTGCGCCCTCCCTTTTCTTTTCGAGTTCTGGGCGCTTGAACATCAATTGCCGCCCGAAGGAAACTGGCGCGCCTGGGTGATCATGGGTGGCCGGGGCGCGGGAAAGACCCGGGCCGGTGCGGAATGGGTGCGCAGCCAGGTCGAGGGCGCCCGCCCTCTGGATCCGGGCAAAATGAAGCGGGTGGCACTGGTCGGTGAAACCTATGATCAGGTGCGCGACGTTATGATTCAGGGTGACAGTGGTATTCTTGCCTGTTCACCCCCCGATCGAAAACCTGTCTGGAAGGCAACCGAGCGCAAGCTGATCTGGGACAATGGCGCCGAGGCGCAGGCGTTTTCGGCCAGCGACCCCGAAAGCCTGCGCGGGCCGCAATTCGATGCCGCCTGGGTCGATGAACTGGCCAAGTGGAAAAGGGCCCGGGAGACCTGGGACATGCTGCAATTCGCCTTGCGTCTGGGCGATAAGCCGCAGGTCTGCGTGACCACCACGCCGCGCAATGTCGGAGTTTTGAAGGAACTGCTGAGTGCCTCGTCGACGGTGGTGACCCACGCACCGACCGAGGCCAATCGCGCGAATCTGGCCGCGAGTTTTCTGGAAGAGGTCCGCAGCCGCTATGCCGGCACCCGGCTGGGGCGGCAGGAACTGGATGGTGTGTTGTTGGCGGATGCCGAGGGGGCGTTGTGGACCACGGATATGGTGCAGGCTGCACGGATCGGCTCGGTGCCCGCACTGGATCGCGTGATCGTGGCGCTGGACCCGGCGGTGACATCCGGTACGGGATCGGATGAATGCGGGATCATCGTTGCCGGCGCTCAGACCCAGGGGCCGCCGCAGGATTGGCGCGCCTATGTGCTGGCAGATCATACGGTACAGGGCGTCGGGCCAACGGGGTGGGCACGCGCCGCGATTGCGGCGATGGACCGGTATGGCGCCGAACGGCTGGTGGCCGAGGTGAACCAGGGCGGGCAACTGGTCGAAGAGGTGATCCGCCAGGTGGATCCTCTGGTGCCTTTCAAGGCGGTGCATGCATCGCGGGGCAAGAGCGCCCGGGCGGAACCGGTGGCGGCGCTGTACGAGCAGGGCCGGGTGCGGCACGTCAGGGGGCTGGCCGAACTGGAAGAGCAGATGTGTCTGATGACACCGCGGGGATATGAGGGACCGGGCAGCCCGGACCGCGCAGATGCTTTGGTCTGGGCGCTGCACGAGTTGATGATCGCGCCGGCGGCGCAATATCGGCGCCCGCGCATTCGCACCCTTTGATGCAAGCATCACGCCCGGCCTGATTGGCTGTCGGCGGGTGTTGCGGGACCACCGTACGGTGGCTTTTTCGAATTTTACCAAACATCGGGCAAAAGGTTCGCAACGGACCGGTCGGCGCGGATCAGACGCCCGGCGATGATCAAATAGGAGCGTCAAATATGGTTTTTGATTTCTTGCGTCGTGGCGCGGGGGCCGAGGTGCCAGAGACCAAGGCAAGCGCGACGCGGCCCGTGATCGCTTATCACAATGCTGGTCGGGTTGCCTGGAGTCCGCGGGACACGGCATCTCTGACGCGCACCGGCTTTGCTGGTAACCCGGTCGGGTTTCGCTCGGTCAAGCTGATTGCCGAAGCGGCTGCGGCTCTGCCGCTGGTCCTGCAGGATCGCAGCCAGCGCTATGACGTACATCCTGTTCTCAGCCTGATGCGTCGACCGAATACGGCACAGGGCCGCGCGGAACTGATGGAGTCGCTGTTTGGCCAGTTGCTGCTGTCGGGCAACGCCTATGTCGAAGCGGTCATGGGAGAAGGTCAGCTGCCGCTGGAACTGCATGTCCTGCGGTCGGACCGGATGAAAGTGTTGCCCGGTGCGGATGGCTGGCCTGTCGCCTATGAATACAGCGTCGGTGGCAAGGCGCACCGGTTCCAAGCCACCGGCCAAGTCTCGCCGATCTGTCACATCAAGTCGTTTCACCCGCAGGATGACCACTACGGGTTTTCGCCGATGCAGGCGGCAGCGATGGCGGTGGACGTGCACAACAGTGCATCGCGCTGGTCCAAGGCGTTGCTGGACAATGCGGCCCGTCCAAGTGGCGCGCTGGTCTATAACGGCTCGGACGGGCATGGCTCGATGGCCGATGACCAATTCCGGCGCCTGTCCGAGGAAATCGAGGCGAATTATCAGGGAGCCCGCAACGCGGGACGGCCCATGGTGCTGGAGGGCGGGCTGGATTGGAAGCCGATGGGGTTCTCGCCCAGCGACATGGAATTCCAGAAAACCAAGGAATCGGCTGCACGCGAGATCGCACTGGCCTTTGGAGTGCCGCCGATGCTGATCGGCATCCAGGGCGATGCGACTTATGCCAATTACCAGGAGGCGAACCGCGCCTTTTATCGGCTGACGGTGCTGCCGCTGGCCACCCGGGTTGCCTCGGTCCTGAGCGACTGGCTGACCCAGTTCAGCGGTGAAGACGTGGAGTTGAAACCGGACTTGGATCAGGTTCCGGCCCTGGCTGCGGAACGGGATGCACAATGGTCCCGTGTGAAAGGCGCCGACTTTCTGACCGAGGCGGAGAAGCGTGCATTGCTGGGTCTGCCCGCCTTGCCCGAAGGCGGTTCGGATGGATGACAAGCGCAGCAAGTTCGAACCGTTTGAATGCGGGCCGGGGCTGATGCTGGCGGCGCATGAAAAGGTCAGCAAGATCCACCACGACAATCTTTTGCAGCGGTTGGGGCGGCTGGAAGAGATGATGGAACGCCTGGAACGCCGGTTGTGGCTGGCCGTCTATGGCGTCGTGGCGGTGATCCTGGGGCAGGCGGTTCAATCCTTTGTCGTCGCCGTGCCCTGAGACGCGAAAAGAAACCGGATAACAAGGAGTGTGTCATGGAAACGGACACCGGGCTAGAGCACAAGTTCGCCAGGTTTGGCGACGGGCTGAGCGTCACCGAAGACGCGGTGATCTCAGGCTATGCCAGCCTGTTCGGAGAGACCGATCAGGGCGGCGATATAGTGCAAGAGGGCGCCTATGCGGTGTCGATCAAAGGGCTGGAACGGAGCGGCCAACGGGTCAAGATGTTGTGGCAGCACGATCCGGCACAACCGATCGGTGTTTGGGACGAGGTGCGCGAAGACGCCAAAGGCCTGTGGGTCAAGGGGCGGTTGTTGGACAGCACGCAAAAGGGGCGTGAGGCCGCAGCCCTGATCGCGGCGGGTGCCATCGACGGTCTTTCGATCGGCTATCGCACACAAAAGGCAAGCAAGAATGACAAGGGCCAGCGGCTCTTGACCGAACTGGAGCTTTGGGAGGTGTCCTTGGTGACCTTTCCGATGCTGCCCAGTGCGCGAGTGGCGGCCAAGGGCGACAGCCTGGCGGCGGAAGCCACTTTGCGTGAATTGGCGGCGACACTGGAGAGTGCGCGGCTGGAGCTGGCGCGCCGATAACCGCGCCTTTTTCTCACCCACAGACAGGATGTTCCGATGAACAAGACCGACGGATCGGCCATGGCCGGCGATGGTGTGCCCCTGGTTCAGGAGGTGAAGCAGGCGATGACCGGCTTCGTGAGCGAATTCAAGGGCTTTCAAGATGAAATCGAAAAGAAACTTCAACAAACGGAAGAGCGACTGACCATGCTGGATCGAAAATCTCAAATCGCGGCGCGTCCGCATCTGTCTGCTGCCACCGACGAGGGCGCACCGCACCAGAAGGCTTTCAATGCCTATCTGCGTTCGGGTGAAGACGAAGGCTTGCGCGGTCTGGAGCTGGCCGGAAAGTCGATGTCGACCGCTGTCAACAGCGATGGCGGCTATCTCGTGGATCCCCAGACTTCTGATGCGGTTCAGTCGGTGCTGCATTCGACCGCTTCGATCCGGGCAATCGCATCGGTTGTGAATGTCGAGGCGACCAGCTTTGACGTGCTGGTGGACCACACCGATGTCGGTGCCGGCTGGGCGACCGAAACCGGCCCGCAGTCGGAAACCGATACGCCGCAGATCGACCGTATCACCATCCCGCTGCACGAGCTGAGCGCCCTGCCCAAAGCAAGCCAGCGTCTGCTGGATGACAGTGCCTTTGACATCGAAGGCTGGCTGGCCGGCCGGATCGCTGACAAGTTCGCACGTGCCGAGGCGGCCGCATTCATCAATGGCAACGGTCAGGACAAGCCGCGTGGCATTCTGGATCACGCCAAGGTCGACAACGATGTTTGGACCTGGGGAAATATCGGTTACGTGCCCACCGGCATTGATGGGGATATCGGCGGCGGCGACGCAATCGTCGATGTCGTCTATGCGCTGGGGGCGCAGTACCGGGCCAATGCGAGTTTCGTGATGAACTCGAAGACCGCCGGGCTGGTGCGCAAGCTGAAGGATGCGGATGGCCGTTTCCTTTGGTCCGACGGTCTGGCCGCCGGCGAGCCGGCGCGCCTTATGGGATACCCGGTCGTGGTCGCCGAGGACATGCCCGATGCGGCGAGCGACGCCTATGCCATTGCCTTTGGCGATTTCAACAGCGGTTACACCATTGCCGAGCGGCCTGATCTGCGTGTGTTGCGGGATCCGTTCAGCGCCAAGCCGCATGTCCTGTTCTATGCCACCAAGCGCGTCGGCGGCGATGTTTCGGATTTTGCCGCAATCAAGCTGCTGAAATTCGGCGTCGCCTAAGCGGCACCGAATGCAGGGCCGGGCAACCGGATCTGTGGTGGGCACGCGTCAGGACAGACCCTCCTTGTTGTCTAGCTGCTCCCCTCCGTCCGAGCAACTTGGGGCGGCGCGTGTCCACCAAATCAGGATGAATTGGCCCGGAGGGGGCCGAGCTTGCGGAGTGAAGTGATGATGTTGATTGAAGAGGCCACCGTGTCCGATGCGGCTTTGCCGGTGGCAGAGTTCAAGGCGCATTTGCGTATGGGAACCGGGTTCGGCGAAGACAGTCTGCAGGATAGTGTCCTGAGGGGTTTTCTGCGTGCTGCTATCGCGGCCATCGAAGCCCGCACGGGCAAGATTCTGATTTCCCGCGACTTCACCTGGTCCTTGACAGGCTGGCGGGATCGGGCAGGCCAGGTTCTGCCGGTGGCACCGGTAACACACATCACCGGAGTGACGCTGATTGACGCGCTGGACAGGGAAACGGTTCTGCCGGACGAAAAATTCCGGCTGGAGCCGGACAGCCAGAGACCGCGCCTGCGCCCCATCGGAAGCCTTTTGCCGCTGGTCCAGACCGGCGGTGCGGTGCGCATCGGGTTCACCGCCGGTATTGCGATGGATTGGGGCAGTCTGCCGGCTGATTTGGGGCAGGCGGTTCTGTTGTTGGCCGCGCATTACTACGAGTATCGCAACGAGACGACTCTGAGCGACGGTTGCATGCCGTTTGGTGTGACCAGCCTGATACAGCGATACCGCGCGATGCGCGTCGGGATCGGAGCCGGCCAATGAGTTTGCCGCGTTTGAATCGCAGGCTGGTCCTGGAGGCGCCACAGCGCGTTCCGGATAATGCCGGGGGCTACTCTGAGAACTGGATCGGCCTGGGTGAACTTTGGGCGGAGGTCCGTCCGAAAACCGGACGGGAGCGCGCCGAAGCAGGGATCTCGGTCGCGTCGGTTCCATTTGACATCATTGTTCGCGCAGCTCCGCAAGGGTCGGCGGCACGCCCACGACCGGAACAGCGGTTTCGCGATGGCAGTCGTCTGTTTCGCATTCGGGCGGTCGCTGAACACGATTGGGACGGACGATTTCTGACATGTTTTGCGGATGAGGAGTTGGTGGCATGAGCTATTGCATGGCAAGCGCACTGCAAGCAGCGGTGTTTCAGTGCTTGCGCACCGATCCCACCGTCAGCGGGCAAGTCGGAAACGCGATCTATGACGCAGCTCCGGTGGGCAACATTCCCCCGCTTTATGTCTCGCTTGGACCGGAGGCGGTCCGCGACAAGTCGGATGCGAGCGGCCACGGTGCAGTTCATCGCTTTGTAGTTTCGGTGGTCACCGATGAGGCGGGATTTGGCAAGGCAAAGTCGTTGGCTGCGGCAATCAGCGATGCGTTGGTCGATGCGGACCTGACCCTGAGCCGCGGTCGCCTGGTGGGGCTGTGGTTTGAGCGCGCCAACGCAAGGCGCACCGGCAGGGCCGGACGGATCCGGCGCATCGATCTGAGATTTCGTGCGCGCCTGGAAGACAGTTAAGCAATCAATCTTAGGAGACTCGATATGGGTGCTCAGAACGGCAAGGACCTTTTGGTCAAAGTGGATATGACCGGCAATGGCGTGTTCGAAACCATCGCGGGGCTGCGCGCGACGCGGGTCAGCTTTAATGCGGAAAGCGTGGATGTGACCAGCCTGGAGAGCCAGGGCGGTTGGCGCGAGTTGCTGTCCGGCGCGGGTGTGAAAAGCGCGTCGATCTCCGGCTCGGGTGTTTTCAAGGATGCGGGTACGGACGAACGGGCGCGCCAGTTGTTCTTTGACGGAGAGATGCCGGGTTTTCAGGTGATCATTCCTGATTTCGGCATTGTGGAAGGTCCGTTTCAGGTCACTGCCATTGAGTATTCCGGAAACCATGATGGCGAAGCGACCTATGAATTGTCCATGGCCAGCGCCGGAGCGCTGAGCTTTACGGCACTTTGATCCGATGGCCAATCCGTGGACGGGAGAGGTGGCTTTGGTCATCGATGGAGAGCGGCGGGTGCTCAAGCTGACGTTGGGCGCATTGGCCGAACTGGAACAGGCGCTCGATGCGCCATCTCTGGTGAAGCTGGTGGAGCGGTTCGAAAGCGGCACGTTTTCAACCAGGGATGTTCTGGCCTTGATCTTGGCGGGACTAGGGGGCGGTGGCGTCGACATTACTGCCGCTGAACTGGGGCGGGCCGAGATAGAGGGGGGACCCATGAAGGCGGCACGTGTGGCCGCCGAGTTGCTGGCACGGGCGTTCATGTTGCCGGGTGAAACATGACGCGATTTGACTGGCCGGCTCTGATGCGGGCCGGGATTCAGGGATTGCGGTTGCGGCCAGAGGATTTCTGGCGGCTGACCCCCGCGGAGTTGCGTTTGATGTTGGGGCAGGGTGGCGCGCAGGCGCCCCTTTCCCGGGCCGGGCTGGACGCCTTGTTGGCGGCCTACCCGGACAAGGAACAAGGAGAGTGCGATGACTGATCGGGACGGAATATCCGATTTGGACGACCGCGCGGAAGCGCTGGAGGACAGCCTCGGCGCAGCGGCGAACATGGCGGCGGGATTTGATAGCGAGCTGCGCCGCATGCGCGAGTCCCTTGGAGCGACTGGAAAGGATGTCTCGACCTTGGAACGTGGCTTGTCCAAGGGGCTGCGGCGGGCGTTCGACGGCGTTGTCTTTGACGGAATGAAACTGTCGGATGCCTTGGATACCGTGGCGAAATCGATGATCCAGACCACCTACAACGCTGCGATCAAACCGGTTGCGAACCATTTTGGCGGTTTGCTGGCGCAGGGCGTCAACGGGATGGTCCAGGGCATACTGCCCTTTGCCGATGGTGGCAGTTTCTCGCAGGGGCGTGTCATGCCCTTTGCCAATGGCGGAGTGGTGTCCAGCCCGGTGACATTTCCGATGCGGGGCGGCACCGGGTTGATGGGTGAGGCCGGACCGGAGGCGATCATGCCACTGGCCCGCGGTGCAGACGGAAAGTTGGGTGTGCGCAGCGCGGGGGCGCAGGCTGTTAATGTCGTGATGAACATCACCACACCGGACGTGCAGGGGTTCAACCGCAGTCAGGGACAGATTGCGGCCCAGATGAGCCGAGCATTGGGCCGCGGCAACCGCAACCGCTGAATTCGGATCGGAAGGGGAAATGGGATGAACTTTCACGAAGTGAGATTTCCTGCATCGCTGAGCTTTGGCTCGGTTGGCGGGCCTGAGCGCCGCACGGACGTTGTGACCCTGGCAAACGGGTTCGAAGAACGGAACACGCCATGGGCGCATTCCCGTCGTCGCTACGATGCGGGAATGGGGATGCGTTCGCTGGATGACGTGGAAACGCTGATTTCGTTCTTCGAAGCTCGTTGCGGGCAGATGTACGGTTTTCGCTGGAAGGATTGGTCGGACTTCAAGTCGGGCCGTCCCTCAGGGGACGTTGCATTCAACGACCAGATCATTGGCACCGGCGATGGGAGCCGCACCGAGTTTTCTTTGATTAAGACATATCAATCCGGTGCGTTCGATTATGCCAGACCGATTTGCAAGCCGGTGGCGGGAACGGTCCGAGTTGGTGTCGGGGACAGCGAGTTGCGCGAAGGCACTGATTTCGACGTGGACGTGTCGACGGGACTGATCCGCTTTGGTCTGGCCCCCGAGCATTCCCTGGCCATTACTGCCGGATTCGAATTCGATGTGCCGGTCAGATTTGACACGGACCGCATCCACACCAGCGTCGCGACCTTTCAGGCGGGGGACGTTCCAAGCGTTCCGGTAGTCGAGGTGCGGGTCTGATGGCTGCGATGAATGACACGTTCCGGGCGCATATCGAAACCGGGTTGACGACGCTGTGCCGTTGCTGGGCCATAACCCGAAAGGACGGTACGGTTTTTGGGTTCACCGATCACGATAGGGCGCTAGCCTTTGATGGGATCGAGTTCAAAGCGGATTCTGGTCTGTCGGCTTTGGCTCTGCAGCAGAGCACGGGCCTGTCGGTCGACAACACCGAAGCGGTAGGTGTCCTGAGTGACGCGTCGGTTCGAGACGAAGAAATCGTCGCCGGACGATTTGATGGTGCTGAAGTCCGGGCCTGGCTGGTCAATTGGGCGGACGTCAATGTGCGGTGGCTGCAGTTTCGTGGCCATATTGGCGAGCTGCGGCGCTCGGGTGGTGGTTTTCAGGCAGAGCTACGCGGCTTGACCGAAGCGTTAAATCGCCCGATGGGCCGTATCTATCAAAAACCCTGCACGGCGGTACTGGGTGATAACGGTTGCCGTTTCGGTTTGAACACGGCGGGGTATTTCACCGAACGGCCCGTTGAGCAGGTCACCGACACACGCGAATTTCAGTGGCAGAATATGTCGGAATTCGAGCCTGGCTGGTTTGCGCGCGGTCGCCTTGTGGTTCAGTCGGGGCCTGCTGAGGGTCTGTGGGGTATGATCAAGCAGGATCGGTTCCAAAACGGTGCGAGAGTGATTGAACTGTGGGAGCCCATTCGGTCTCAGGTTTCGGAGGGCGATGTCGTCCGATTGGAAGCTGGGTGCGACAAACGCATGGAGACATGCCGAAAAAAGTTCAACAATATTCTGAATTTCCAAGGATTTCCGGACATTCCGGGCGAAGACTGGATGATGACCGTTCCAAAGCAAAATGGAACCAATTCAGGTGGGAGTCTGCGGTAATGACCGATCAGGACCAAGTTGTGCAGGCGGCAAGAAGCTGGATCGGCACACCCTATTGCCATCAAGCGTCGCGACGGGGTGCTGGCACTGATTGCCTGGGTCTGGTGCGGGGAATTTGGCGGGAAATCATCGGCGAGGAGCCCGAGGCCGTTCCAGTGTATTCCATGGATTGGTCCGAACCGCAGGGCGAAGAGCGCCTTTGGGTTGCGGCTGGGCGTCATCTGATCAGATGTTCAATGGTCCGATCCGAACTGGAACCCGGTGACGTGGTTCTGTTCCGGATGCGGAGCGGGTCGGTTGCCAAGCATCTTGGGGTCGTCTCGGAAACCGGGAACTGCGCCCGGTTTGTTCACGCCTACGCCGGATACGGCGTTGTCGAAAGTCCCCTGAGTGCGCCATGGAAAAGGCGGATCGTGGCGCGTTTCAAATTTCCTCGGGAGGAGCAGTAATGGCGACGATACTACTTTCAGCTGCCGGAGCGGCAGTCGGCGGATCTGTGGGCGGCACGCTGGCGGGACTGTCCACCGTGGCCGTTGGCCGCGCAGTCGGTGCCACAATGGGACAGGTCATCGATCAGCGGCTTTTGGGCACCGGATCGGAGCCGGTGGAGACCGGACGTGTCGACCGGTTCAGATTGACACGGGCGGGTGATGGAGAGCCGATTGCGCAGGTTTTTGGCAGAATGCGTGTTGGCGGTCAGGTCATCTGGGCATCTGATTTCATTGAAACTGCCAGCAAGACAGGCGGCGGTAAGGGAAGCCCCAGCACACCAAAGGTGACGACATACAGCTACTCTGTCTCGCTGGCGTTGGCAGTTTGCGAAGGCGAGATCTCGACCATCGGGCGTGTCTGGGCCGATGGTGAAGAGGTCAGTCGCGACGAACTGAACCTGCGCATCTATTCGGGTTCGATGGATCAGTTGCCCGACCCGGCCATCGAAGCGATCGAAGGAGCAGGGAACGTTCCAGCCTATCGAGGGACAGCCTATGTTGTTATGGAAAACCTGTCCTTGGAGCGGTTCGGAAATCGGGTGCCGCAGTTCTCTTTTGAAGTCCTTCGCACCGAGCAAGGCGACTCGCCGAGTGTCGACAGCGACCCCGCTCGGATGATCAAGGGAGTCGCGCTGATGCCAGGTACCGGCGAATACGCCCTGGCGACGACGCCGGTTTATTACAGCAAGGGGCCGGGCAGCAGTTGGGCCGCGAACAGCAACAGCCCGTCCGGAAAGACCGATTTTGAGACCTCTTTTGACACTTTGACTGAAGAACTGCCCGGGTGCGATGCGGCCTCTTTGATCGTGTCTTGGTTCGGCAATGATCTGCGTTGCGGTTCCTGTGAAATTGCCCCCAAGATCGAGCGCGCAGAAGTCGACGGCAGCAACATGCCATGGGAAGTGGCGGGCAAGACACGTACTACGGCTGAAGAGATCGCTCGACAGGATGGCAATCCGATCTACGGCGGTACGCCCGCCGATGCGGCTGTCGTCGAGGCGATCAGGTATATGAACGCAGCGGGCCGGCGTGTGATGTTCTATCCCTTTATCTTGATGGATCAAGTCGCCGGAAACGGGTTGAAGGACCCCTGGACCGGAGCTGCTGACCAGCCGCCATTGCCTTGGCGTGGTCGCCTGACTTTGTCGGTCGCGCCGGGAAGAGATGCTTCGCCGGATGGTTCGCTGGCCGCGGAAAACGAAGTTTCGCAGTTTTTTGGAACGGCGCGTGCCTCGGACTTTTCGGTCGGCGATGGTGTTGTGCAGTACAATGGTCCGCAGGAATGGGGACTACGGCGTTTCATCCTGCACTATGCGGCCTTGTGTGCCGCAGCTGGCGGCGTTTCTTCCTTTTGCATTGGTTCGGAAATGCGCGGGTTGACGCAAATCCGCGGGAGCCAGGGGTTTCCGTCGGTGTCTGCCCTGAAAGAACTTGCGGCCGAAGCTCGGTTGCTGCTGGGGCCAGGGGTTAAGATTGGCTACGCTGCCGACTGGTCCGAGTACTTTGGGTATCAGCCCCTGGACGGCAGTGGCGATCGGTATTTTCATCTAGACCCGCTGTGGGCCGACGACAATATCGACTTCGTTGGGATCGACAACTACATGCCCTTGTCGGATTGGCGGGATGGTGATGATCACGCCGATGCCGCATGGGGTAGCATCTATGATCCGGCTTACCTGACAGCCAATATCGAGGGCGGCGAGGGATATGACTGGTACTATTCCTCGCCCGAGGCGGAGGCGTCTCAAACGCGGTCGCTGATCCAGGATTCGGCATTCGATGAGCCTTGGATCTGGAGATACAAGGATATTCGGAACTGGTGGAAAAACGCACATCATGAACGGATTTCGGGTGTTAGGCAGAGCGCGCCAACGGCTTGGGTGCCGCAGTCCAAGCCGATTTGGTTCACGGAATTGGGATGCGCAGCGCTGGACAAGGCCACCAATCAGCCGAACAAGTTCGTCGATCCGAAATCGTCGGAATCTGCGTTTCCACGCGGCTCAAACGGCCTGCGGGATGATTTGATTCAATGGCGATATCTTCAGTCGGTGCTGGGGTATTGGGGCGACACGTCAAACAACCCCGAATCGGATCTGTATGCCGGGCGAATGATCGACATGGACAATGCCTATGTCTGGGCATGGGACGCACGTCCGTTCCCGAGTTTTCCGAACAATCGGGAATTGTGGAGTGATGGGGGGAACTATGCGCGCGGTCATTGGATCAACGGCCGCATCGGTGGCCGTTCCCTGGCATCGGTTGTGGATGAGATTTGCCGCAAGTCCGGAGTCCCGGCTGTAGATACATCACGACTGGAAGGAGTTGTGCCGGGTTATGTTGTCGAGCAAGTTTCGGATGCGCGCAGCGCCCTGCAGCCCCTGATGCTAAGATACGGCTTTGATGCGATTGAACGAGACGGAGTTCTGCGCTTTGTCATGAGGGACGGCAAGTCCGCTACGGTATTGGATGAACAACATCTGGCGGAATCTGGTGAGCTCGATGGGGTGATTGAGCAGAGCCGCGATGCCGAAGCCGAAATCACGGGAAGGGTCAGGGTGCGGTTCATTCAATCCGGCGCGAACCACGATATTGTGGCCGAGGAATCCGTGCTGTCAGATACCCAGACCCATGCCGTAACCTCTAGTGAATTGCAGTTAGCAATGACCCGGGCGCAGGGACGTCAGGTCGCAGAGCGTTGGCTGACCGAGGCGCGCGTTTCTCGTGACAAAGTCCGATTTGCGTTGCCGCCCTCCAAGATGAACCTTGGCGCGGGAGACGTTGTTCGACTGCCCTCGGACAGAGATGGGGGCAAGGCAGATTTCCGGATCGATCGGATTGAACAGTCCGATTTGCAGATCGTTGAAGCGGTCAGGATCGAACGCGAGGTTTATTCGCCGTCGGAAATGGCGGATGACGATCCGGGCGTGAAAACATTTGCGCCTCCGGCCCCGATCTTTCCGTTGTTCCTGGATCTACCGTTGATCGGTGGAGATGAAGTGCCCCATGCGCCTCACGTTGCTGCATCGGCGCACCCCTGGCCAGGTACTGTTGCAATGTACGCTTCGGCGTCGGATGACAATTATTCGTTGAGTGAGATCATCGCGAAGCGTTCCGTGATTGGTCGGACTGAAACACCACTGAAGCACGCGCAGGCCGGACTCTGGGATGAGGGCCAAGCTCTGCAGATCAAGCTGCTTTCCGGCGTTTTGGAATCCCGCAGCCGCGAGGCGATTCTGAACGGTGCGAATCTAGCTGCGATCGGAGATGGCTCGAGCGGCAACTGGGAGTTGTTTCAGTTCCAAAATGCCGATCTGGTCGAAAAAGATACCTACCGATTGTCCATGCGTTTGCGCGGGCAACTGGGCAGCGATGGGCTGATGCCAACGGTGTGGCCCTCCGGTTCGTGGTTCGTGCTGCTGGACAAGGCACCAGTTCAGATCGAACTGACAAGTGCCCAACGACGCATTGCCCGCCATTTCCGCATCGGACCGGCGCGACGCGGGTATGACGATCCGTCCTATACGCATCTCGTCGAGACCTTTGACGGAAACGGTCTGCGCCCTTATGCGCCCTGTCATCTTTGCATCAACGCGAGACAGAACGGTGATCTGCTGGTTGAATGGGTCAGGCGAACGCGCATCGACGGCGACAGTTGGGATCTGCATGATGTCCCTCTGGGTGAGGACAGCGAAGAATACCTGATCCGGGTCTGGAACGATGCGACCATGTTGCGAGAGGCCACGGTGACATCGCCCAGCTGGAACTATGCCTCTGATTTACAGTTGTCGGATAATTTGACCTATCCCGCACGGATCGAGGTCGCACAATTGTCGGCCCGTTACGGAGTCGGGTCATTCTCCAGTGTTGAACTAGAGGAGTAAAGAAGATGCGCCCCATATTGCACGGAGACGTGGCCAACGCAGCGCGTGCGCTTTTGAGCGTACCGTCGTCCCATCGCAAGGAACTGTGTCAACGCATGATCGTTCAGGCGGAAAGGGCGGACCGCTTTGTTCGAAAGGTCGGGCGGATGCATCCCTTTTGGGGGAACGGATCGTTGATGGCCGTTGCTCGCAGGCGCCCGTTGGTCGATGATCCTGGGTTCGACGATCCCGATTACTGCCAGTGTTTCGAGATGGTGTTGCGCGGACTGATCGAATGGAAGGCGCGTGTCGCGACCTGAACCCGTCGTATCCTGTTGCGGTGACCTTGATCTTTCTGATCAGCCTTCGTTTTAGGGTGTTTCGGTTCGTCGTAGAACGATCTGAGACTGGTTGCGTAGCGCACAGATGAGTTCATTGGGTCGCAAACCGGTTGTGCAGCGAATGCATTGTTCGGATATTCAACCCGTGGCGCAACTGATGCAGTTTCGCTACCGCTGAATTCAGGGGTAACCGTTTGGCTTGGATCGTTTTTCCGCAATCCATACAATGCCCGAACACACCCAATTCAATACGCAGCAAAGCGGCGCGCAATTTGGTCATCTGTTGATCATCGCGAACCTGTAGCGCGCGCGCCATTTTTGGTTTTGTAACGGCTCCATTCGGTTGAGACGGCCAACAGACTGCTGATCCAGGGGGGCGATGGCGTGGTTCGCCAGACCGCGGGCGTTCTTCTCGTTCAACCGGTCAATCAGTTCACGTGGTCTTTCGGCCATAAGTTCGGTGTGCGATCCATTCCATTCGGCAATTTCAACAATCACAAGTTTGCGTTTGGCATTTTCTGGAATAGATGCATATCCTGACACGAGACAAGGATGAACCGCTATGGCCGAAACCAGCAGCAAGATCGCCCCGGTGGATCCCGTTTGGAACCGGATCTCGGAGGAGGCCCGCGAGGCCGTCCGCAAGGAGCCGTTGATGGGCGGTTTGATTCACGCCTGTATTCTACATCACAAGACGCTGGAAAAAGCCTTATCCTATCGCATTGCGGCCAAGCTGTCTTCCAACGAGATGTCGATGGTCATTCTGCGCGAGATTGCCGATCAGGCCTTTGAAGGCGCGCCGCATCTGACCGAAGCGGCGCGGGCGGATTTGGTTGCCGTGTTCGAACGCGACCCGGCCTGTCATCGCCTTTTGCAGCCGGTTCTCTACTTCAAGGGATATCAGGCGATGCAGGCCTATCGTGTCGGACACTGGCTGTGGCAACAAGGGCAGCATGATCTGGCATATTTCTTTCAGATGCGGGTGTCCGAGATTTTCGGAATTGACATTCATCCGGCCGCAAGGATCGGTAAGGGCATCATGATCGACCATGCCCATTCCATCGTGATCGGAGAAACCGCGGTCGTTGGTGACAATGTGTCGATGCTGCATTCCGTGACCTTGGGCGGGACCGGAAAAGAAGAGGAGGATCGTCATCCGAAGATCGAGGATGGCGTTCTGATCGGGGCAGGCGCAAAGGTTTTGGGCAATATCAGAATCGGGCATTGCAGCCGCATCGCGGCCGGTTCTGTTGTGCTGAGTGACGTGCCCCCCTGCAAGACGGTTGCGGGCATACCGGCACGGATAGTTGGCGAAGCGGGTTGTGATCAGCCATCGGTCAACATGGATCAGTTGTTTTCCACACCCCGCTGAAGGGCCGGAAATACCGCCGAGGTGGCCGCGGTCTGCGGGCGCGGACCATGGTCCGCGCCGTGTCGGCTCAGGCCAGCATGGTCATCGGGTTTTCCAGGTTTCCGACAATGGCTTCAAGCAACTGGGCGCCCAGAGCCCCGTCAATGACCCTGTGATCCACTGACAGTGTGACGGACATCACGGTCGCGATCTCCAGTTCCCCATCTTTTCCAACAACCGGTTTCTTGATACCGGCGCCGACAGCCAGAATCGCCCCATGCGGTGGATTGATCACGGCATCGAAATTCTCGATACCGAACATGCCCAGGTTGGAAATGGCAAAGCTGCCGCCCTGATATTCATGCGGGGCCAGTTTTCGGTCACGGGCCCGGCTGGCCAGATCTTTCATTTCCGCCGACAGGGTGGACAAGGTTTTCTTGTCGGCGTCCTGCAGGACGGGCGTGAACAAGCCGCCATCGACCGCCACGGCCACGGCGACATCCGATGATTTGAGTTGCAGCATCCGGTCGCCTGCCCAGACCGAATTGGCCGCCGGCACATCCTGCAGGGCGAGGGCGCAGGCCTTGATGATGAAATCGTTGACCGACAGTTTCACACCTCGTGATTCCAATTGGCGGTTCAACTCGCCTCGGAATTTCAGCAGGGCATCCAGTTTGATCTCGCGACGCAGATAGAAATGCGGGATCGACTGTTTCGCCTCGGTCAGGCGGGCTGCGATGGTCTTGCGCATGCCATCCAGCGTAATTTCCTCGAAATCGCGTCCCTGATAGAGTTTCGCGATGGCATCGGCAGGCGGGGTAGCTGCTGCGGCGGGAGGCGGCGCGGAGGGTTTGGCTACCTCTGTTGCTGCTGCGGGAACAGCCGGCGCGGGTTGGCCATGGATGACGTCGACCTTGACGATCCGGCCATGCGGTCCGGACCCGGTGATGCGCGACAGGTCCACCCCCTTTTCGGCTGCGATACGCCGGGCCAGCGGCGAGGCAAAGATGCGCGCGCCGTCAGGTCCCTTGGCCGCGGCCGGTGCTGGTCTTTGCGCCGGGGGAGGCCCCGGCACGGGGGCCGGGGCGGGTTCTTCCGGCTGTGCCGGGGCGGCGGCAACGTCTTTCGTTGTGTTTGTGGTGCCGATGTCGTCGGCGCTTTCGCCCTCGGCCAGCAGAACGGCGATGGCGGTGTTGACCTTGACCGCCTCGGTGCCTTCGGGCACGAGGATTTTTCCGACGATTCCATCGTCGACGGCCTCAAATTCCATCGTTGCCTTGTCGGTCTCGATCTCGGCGAGAAGATCGCCCGAAGCGACGCTGTCGCCTTCCTTGACCAGCCATTTGGCCAGTGTTCCCTCTTCCATGGTCGGTGACAGGGCGGGCATCAGGATTTCAGTTGGCATGGCGCGCGCTCCCTATTTGTAGGTCACTTGTTTCACGGCAGCGATCACCTCGTCGGTGGTCACCAAAGCGTGCTTTTCCAGATTGGCGGCGTATGGCATGGGAACGTCCTTGCCCGTGCAGTTGATCACTGGTGCATCCAGATAATCAAAGGCCTGCTGCATCAGGACCGAACTGATGTAATTTCCGACCGACCCCTGCGGCCAGCCTTCTTCGATCGTGACGCAGCGATTGGTTTTCATGACCGAGGCGATGATTGCATCCGTATCCATTGGGCGTAGGGTCCGCAGGTCGATCACTTCGGCCTGAATGCCCTCGTCGGCCAGACGGTCGGCTGCTTCCAGCGCATATTTCATGCCGATGCCAAAGCTGACCAGTGTGACATCCTCACCCTGGCGCCAGATCCGGGCCTTGCCCAGCGGTACGGTGAAATCCTCAAGATCGGGCACATCAAAGCTGCGACCGTAGAGAATTTCGTTTTCCAGGAAAATCACCGGGTTGGGGTCGCGGATCGAGGTTTTCAGCAGACCCTTGGCGTCCGAGGCGGAATACGGCATCACCACCCGCAATCCTGGGATCTGCATGTACCAGGCCGCGTAATCCTGACTGTGCTGCGCCGCCACCCGGGCGGCTGCGCCATTGGGGCCGCGGAACACCACGGGCGCGCCCATCTGGCCGCCGGACATGTACAGCGTCTTGGCGGCCGAATTGATGATCTGATCCATCGCCTGCATGGCAAAGTTGAAGGTCATGAACTCGACGATCGGCCGAAGCCCGCCAAAGGCCGCGCCCACGGCAATGCCGGTGAACCCGTGTTCGGTGATCGGCGTGTCGATCACCCGCTTGGCGCCAAACTCGTCCAGCAGGCCCTGGCTGATCTTATAGGCGCCCTGATACTCGGCCACCTCTTCGCCCATCAGGAACACCGTGTCATCCGAACGCATCTCTTCGGCCATGGCATCGCGCAGGGCTTCGCGCACCGTCTGCTGTTTCAGCACGGTGCCCTCTGGCCAGTCCGGCGACAGGTCGGGTTGCGGCGCCTGTGGCGCCTCGGCGGCTCTTGCCGGGGTCGAGGTCGGTGCCGACGCCTCTGCAGGCGCAGGTTCGTCCGGTTGTGCGGCGCTGCCGGTTTCGGCGGGAAGGTCTTCGCCATCCTCTATCAGAACCGCGATGGGAGTGTTCACCTTGACACCTTCGGTGCCTGCCGCGATCAGGATCTTGCCGACGATACCCTCGTCGACGGCCTCGAACTCCATGGTCGCCTTGTCGGTCTCGATCTCGGCCAGAATGTCGCCTGCGGATACGGTGTCGCCCTCGTTGACCAGCCATTTTGCCAGGGTGCCTTCCTCCATGGTCGGTGACAGGGCGGGCATCAGAATCTCGGTTGCCATGTTACGCGTCTCCTTCCGGCTTGATCATTCCGACGATGTTTCCCTGACCGTCCTCAACATAGGCGCAGCGCCCGATACCGGGATAGTCCTGTGGCGGCAGCGCCTCGGCGCCGCCGTTGGCAAGTGCCCAGGCATAGGACTTGTCGCAATCCTCGACCTCGAAAGTCATGGTTCCCCCCCGTACCGGCGACCCCGGCGGGGGGGGCTCGTCCATCCGGCGCATCAGCCCGCCAGAGACGCCCTTGTCCGTTCCGATGTCAGAGCCTTCGATCAGGTGATAGTCCACGTCCTCGCCCCCCTGCATCGCCGAGTACTCCCAACCGAACAATCCGCCATAGAACGTCTTGGCGGNATCAGCCCGCCAGAGACGCCCTTGTCCGTTCCGATGTCAGAGCCTTCGATCAGGTGATAGTCCACGTCCTCGCCCCCCTGCATCGCCGAGTACTCCCAACCGAACAATCCGCCATAGAACGTCTTGGCGGCGTCGACATCTGCGGCGTGAATCTCGAAATGCGGCATCAGGCGGTCTCCTGCGCGGCTGCGTCGGCATAGATATCCGTCCAAAGTTCATCCAGCGCCGGTTCGGGGCTGTCCTTGGCGAAATCGGCGGCGGCATTGACCACCTGCTTGATCTCCTTGTCGATCGCCTTCAGGTCGTCTTCGGTGGCGTGTTTGCCGCTCAGCAGCAGGCCGCGCACCTGTTCGATCGGATCGCGTTCCTCGCGCATCTTCTGCACTTCTTCGCGGGTGCGGTACTTGGCCGGATCCGACATCGAGTGGCCGCGATAGCGATAGGTCTTGATTTCCAGGATATACGGGCCTTTGCCCGCGCGGCAATGCGCCACCGCCTTGTCGCCAGCCTCTTTCACCGCCAGCACATTCATGCCGTCAACCGCCTCGCCGGGGATGCCAAAGGCCTCGCCGCGGGTGTGGATGTCGGGCGTCGACGTCGACCGCTTTTGCGATGTGCCCATGGCGTACTGGTTGTTCTCGATCACGAAGATCACCGGCAGGTCCCACAGCGCGGCCATGTTAAAGGCCTCGTAGACCTGACCCTGATTGGCGGCGCCATCGCCGAAATAGGTAAAGGTGACGCGGCCGTTCTCAAGATACTTGTCGGCAAAGGCCAGGCCGGTTCCCAGCGGCACCTGTGCTGCGACGATGCCATGCCCGCCGTAAAAGTTCTTTTCCTTCGAGAACATATGCATCGAGCCGCCCTTGCCCTTGGAATAGCCGCCCTCGCGTCCGGTCAGTTCGGCCATCACGCCGGCGGCGTCCATGCCGCAAGCCAGCATGTGACCGTGATCGCGATACGAAGTGATGCGCTTGTCGCCCTCTTCGGCGGTCGCCTCCAGGCCGACCACGACGGCTTCCTGGCCAATATACAGGTGACAGAAACCGCCAATCAGACCCATCCCGTACAACTGACCCGCTTTTTCCTCGAAACGCCGGATCAGCAGCATTTCACGGTAGAACGTCCTCAGTTCCTCGGCGGATACGGTTGATTTTTTGGCGGATTTCCGGGTGACCATCGCGCAGCTCTCCCTCTCTGGCTGAATGGTTTAGTGTTAAACCATCATATAGACAATTTGCATGTCCGAGGCGAGAAAAATCCGGAGCCGATCCGCGTATCGGCCGTTGGCGGGCGCTCGGAACCCACCGTTTGCCGGGCGCGACCGGCACGATAAAAAGCGGAACCGGATGGCGGACTGCGCCGGCCTAGCGGATGACGATCTCGTCCGCGCGCAGCAAACCCAGAACTGACCGGGCCTGCTGATCCAGCAGGTCCAGGTCCAGAAAGTTGTCCGACAGGCGGCGTGTCAGGTTCTCGGTGATGACAATGTCGTCCTGCAGTCGGTCCAGCGTCTGTTGCAACGCCTTGGACTCCGCCAGAATTTCGATCCGCCGGAACAGCCCGAAATCGCCCTGCACGGCGGCAAAAGTGAAGTAGGTGCACAGGGTAAACGCGGCGCCGAAATAGATCAGCGTGCCGATGTTGGGTCGGGTCGGACGGGTCAAACTGCTCTGCCTCACATGCACCCTTTGCGGGCGTCTTTTGGCACTATGGCACAGGTGATTCGGCTTGTGAATCCCCGTTTTGGGGGAGGTTGCCGGCAGGGCCGGTTCGCCCTGTCGGTACATGAATGACGTCAAGGCCCATCGGCTTGGACGAGCCAGCTTCAGCCGGCGACCGAGGCCGCGTGAATGCTGTCGATGGTTTCGGCCAGGGTCTGGTCAAAGGCGTCGTCGCTCTGCTGCGCCGAAAGCCCTTCGGTCAGCGCCCGCGAAAACGACGCGATGACGCCACGGTTGCGAGACAGCCGGTCGTTCGCCTCGGCCCGGCTGTAGCCGCCCGACAACGCCACCACGCGCATCACGCGCGGATGATCCACCAGCGTCGCGTAGTGGTTGGCGGTTTCCGGCAGGGTCAGCTTCAGCATGACCTGGCGGTCATCGGGCAGGGCGTCCAGATGGCGGGTCAGTTCGGACAGCAGGATCGCTTCGGCCTCGGCCTTGTCGTCAATGCTGATCGTCACCTCGGGTTCGATGATCGGCACCAGCCCATGCGCCAGCACCTGGGCTGCCACCTCGAATTGCTGCGCGACGATGGCGGCGATACCGCTGGGCGATGCGGCGTCGATGACCGAGCGCATCTTGGTGCCGAAAATGCCGGCCTTGACCGCGCGTTGCAGTAGCGCGTCCAGATCGGGCATCGGCTTCATCAGACGCACACCGTCCGCAGCATCGGCCAGCCCCTTGTCGATCTTCAGGAACGGCACGACGCGGCGCTTGTCCCACAGATATTGCGGTGTCGGAATGCCATCGATCTCGCGCTCCATGGTCTGCTCGAACAGGATCGCGCCGACGATGCGCTCGCCGGTGAAACCCGGCGATTTGATGATCCGGCTGCGCATGGCGTGGATCAGGTCGAACATCTCGCTTTCCGATCCATAGGCGTCCTCCTGGACCCCATACAGCTTCAGGGCTTTCGGCGTCGACCCGCCGCTCTGATCCAGTGCCGCGACAAAGCCTGCACCGGATGTCATCTGCTCGATCTGAATATCCTTGGACATGTTTTCTTTCGCTTATGTTGCAAGACTCGCGCCAGTCGCCCGGCCCGGACGGGCCGCATCGGCAAGGCGGTCTTAGGCCACACCACTGGCCGTTTCAATCGGTTTGGCGCAAACAGCGGCCCTGTTTGCGCTAGCAAGCGGATTCCGTCTTGCGGGTTTCCAGGGCTGCAACCCCGGGCAGAATCTTGCCTTCCATCCATTCCAGAAAGGCCCCTCCGGCGGTCGAGATATAGGTAAAATCGTCCGCCACGTCCGCATGGTTCAGGGCGGCGATCGTATCGCCGCCACCGGCAACGCTGATCAACTGCCCCTCGCGGGTCAGTTCGGCGGCCTTGCGCGCCGCGGCATTGGTCGCGGTGTCGTAGGGCGGGATTTCAAAAGCCCCCAGCGGTCCGTTCCATATCACCGTCTTGGAACCCGCGAACACGGCGGTGATCCGCGCCACGGTTTCCGGTCCGGCATCCAGGATCATCGCGTCGGCCGGGCATTGATCGGTGGTCGCGGTCCAGTTCTCGGCGCCGGCGCGGAACTCGCGTGCCAGAATGACATCGCTGGGCAACAGGATGGCGCAGCCCGAGTCGCGGGCCTTGGCCAGAATGCCCGACGCGATCTCGGCCATGTCATGCTCGCAGAGCGATTTGCCGACATCGATGCCCTGGGCGGCCAGAAAGGTGTTCGCCATGCCGCCGCCGATGATCAGATGATCGACCTGTTCCACCAGGTTGCCCAGCAGTTCCAGCTTGGTCGAAACCTTGGCACCGCCGACCACCGCCGCCACCGGGCGCGCCGGCGACCCCAGCGCCTGTTTCAGAGCTGTCAGTTCCGCCTGCATCAGCCGCCCGGCGCAGGCCGGCAACAGCCGCGCCACGCCTTCTGTCGAGGCATGCGCCCGGTGCGCTGCGGAAAATGCATCGTTGCAATAGACATCCGCCAACGCGGCAAATTCCGCGGCCAGTTCCGGGTCGTTCTTTTCCTCGCCGGCGTAAAAGCGGGCGTTTTCCAGCAACAGCACCGTCCCCGATGCTTGTGCCGCAACCGCCGCCTGGGCGGCCGGTCCGCGGCAATCGGCGCAAAAGGACACCGGTACGTCAAAGGCCGCCTGCAGCGCCGGGACCAGCGGACGCAGCGACATCTCGGGCACGGGCTTGCCTTTGGGGCGCCCGAAATGCGCCAGCAGCACGGGTTTGCCGCCGCGCGTCAGAATATCGTTGATCGTCGGCACCAGACGGCGAATTCGCGTGTCGTCGGTGACCGCGCCGTTTTCGACAGGGACATTGATATCGACGCGCACCAGAACCCGCTTGCCTGCAAGTTCCATGTCGTCCAGCGTGTTCCAACCCATCACTCAATCCCTTAATCAATTCGCGGTCAGGCGCTTTTTCTCACATTTTGCCCCTTCGTCAATGCGTCACTTGGCAATTCCCGGTCGCGGGCTTAGGTATCGGCGCGAACAAGTTGTACAGGAGAAGCACATGGCCGAGATTAAAGACCCCGAAAATACCATCCTGATGGAACTGAAGGACGGCACCGTGGTGATCGAACTGTTGCCGGATGTTGCGCCGCAGCACAGCCAGCGGATGAAGGATCTGGCGCGCGCCGGAGCCTATGACAACGTTTGCTTTCACCGGGTGATCGAGGGGTTCATGGCGCAGACCGGCGATGTCCAGCATGGCGACATGGAAGACGGGTTCAACCTGCGCATGGCTGGCACCGGCAGTTCCGACATGGACGATCTGCCGGCCGAGTTCTCGAAATTGCCGCATGACCGCGGCACCCTGGGCGCGGCGCGGTCCGCCAACCCGAACAGCGCCAATTCGCAGTTCTTCATCAATTTCAAGGATAACAGCTTTCTTAACGGCCAGTACACCGTGTATGGTCGCGTGATCAGCGGCATGGAACATGTCGACGCCATCACCCGTGGCGAGCCGCCTGCAAATCCCGACCGGATGATCAGCGTCAAGGTTGCCGCCGATGCGTAGCCTTGCCGCAGCGCTGGTCCTGATCGCAAGCCCCGCCCTCGTGGGCGCGACCGGCCTGGAAATACAGGTCCAGGGCGAGGGGGCCAACGGCACCGTCACGATCGAACTGTTGGACGACGTCGCGCCCCAACATGTGGAACAGATCACCGAACTGGCGCGCGCGGGCGCATATGACGGTGTGGTGTTTCATCGGGTGATCGACGGCTTCATGGCCCAGACCGGCGACGTGGAATTCGGCAAGATGGGCGGCGACATGCGGCGCGCCGGCATGGGCGGATCCGAACGTCCCGATCTGCCGGCCGAGTTCTCGGATGTGCCGTTTGACCGGGGTGTGGTCGGCATGGCCCGCAGCCAGGACCCGAACAGCGCCAACAGCCAGTTCTTCATCATGTTCGACAAGGGCCATTTCCTGAACGGTCAATATACCGTGGTCGGACGTGTCACCGAGGGTATGGACGTGGTCGACACCATCAAACGCGGTGCCGGCCCGAACGGGGCCGTCATCGGCCAGCCCGATGTCATGACGACCGTTTCCGTCACCGACTGACGCACAATTCCGGTCAACTCCGCGTGTGGCGGGCTGGGCACAACGCCCGGCCTGCCGCAGGCTGACCCTGCAGGACAAGCAGGAAACAGCCCATGCGAATTCGCGGACTGGCCTTGGCCATCGCCATCATCGCCACCACTGCATGCGCCGACCCGGACGACTGGCGCCGGGAATGGCCCGGCACCGATTTTTCCCGCACCAGCATTCGCGATTGGGCCGAGATCCGCTCGGGCGGGCCGCCCCGTGACGGCATTCCGGCCATCGATGCGCCGCAATTCACCAGCGCCGGACAGGAGCGCCTGCTAGAGGCGCGCGAACCGGTCATCACCGTCGAGATCGCCGGCGCCCGGGCGCGCGCCTATCCGGTGCGCTATCTGATCTGGCACGAGATCGTCAACGACACGGTGGCCGGCCAACCGATCGCGGTCACATTCTGCCCCTTGTGCAATTCCGGCATGACCTTTGACCGCCGGACCTCGCACGGCACGCTGACCTTCGGCGTGTCGGGCAAGCTGCGCCATTCGGACATGGTGATGTTCGACCGCGAAACCGAAAGCTGGTGGCAGCAGGCCATCGGCATCGCCATCGTCGGCCAACTGACCGGCACACGATTGCAAACCCTGCCAACCTGGATGGAAAGCTGGGCCGAGTTCCGGGGGCGGCACCCGGAGGGGCTGGTGATGGCCCGCCCGACCGGGCATCGGCGCGACTATGGCCGCAACCCCTATCGCCGCTATGACAGCCTGACGCGCCCGTTCCTGTATGACGGTGCGCTGCCCCCGCATGACATTCCGGCCCTGGCGCGCGTGGTGCGGGTTGGCGACCGGGCCTGGCCGCTGTTTCGGCTCAGCCGCGCGGGCCGGGTGCAAGAGGCCGGCGTGACGATCACCTGGCGTGCGGGTCAGGCCTCGGCGCTGGATACGGATCGCATCGCCGGCGGGCGCGACGTCGGCAGCATCCGGGTGCGCGACGCGCGCGGGCGCGATCTGCCCCATGACGTGATGTTCGCCTTTGCCTTTCACGCCTTTTGGCCCGATGGGCGATGGATGCTGGGTCCCTAGGGCAGTGGGGCGACAGCGTGAAAAAAAAGCAGGTGCCACGGATCAACGCGGCACCTGAAATATGGGCGTGAATCAACTTTGAGTTGTCAGCCGGTTCTAGCTGCTGACCTTGGCTGTGGCCGGGTTTGCGCCGCCCGATTTGCCCGAGCGCCCCGGGTTCAGCGGGTCGTCCTGGCGCTGTACCGAACCTTCGAAATGCGCACCGCTTTCGATCGCGATGGTCTTGTGGATGATGTCGCCTTCGACACGTGCGGTCGAGGTCAGGCGCACTTTCAACCCGCGCACACGGCCAACGATTCGGCCATTGATGACCACGTCGTCGGCGGTGACTTCGCCCTTGATCGTGGCGCTTTCGCCGATGGTCAGCAGATGCGCACGGATGTCGCCTTCGACCGTGCCTTCGACCTGAATGTCGCCGCTGGTCTTGATGTTGCCGGTGATGTGCAGATCGGCGGACAGGGCCGATGCGGGCGGTTTCGGCTTTGTGGGGCTGGGTTTGAAGTCGCTCGACGGCGTTGTGACCGGTGCACTGCTGGGCACCGCCGGGGTCGCGTCATCGGTCGTTTTGGAGCCGGGCTCGTTTATTTTGCTCTTCGAAAACATTACTTGCAGCCTTGATGTAGATCATGGGGTTAACTGGTGTACCATTGACCCGGACTTCATAGTGAAGATGGGTGCCGGTCGACCGTCCGGTGCTACCCATATCAGCAATATGATCCCCGCGCGAGACCCTTTGCCCCTTCTTCACCAGAATGCGCGACGTATGCGCATAACGGGTTTCAATGCCAAAATCATGCTGGATCGTGACCAGCTTGCCAAAGCCCGACTGCCATCCGGCCTGCGTGACGACACCGTCGGCGGTGGCAAAGATATCGGTGCCGGATGCGCCCGCGAAATCGGCACCGTTATGCATGCGTCGGCCGCCGGTTTTCGGATCGCGGCGATAGCCGAACCCGCTGGTATAGCGCACCGCGGCACGGACCGGGCTGGCAAAGGGGGCCCGTTCGGCCGCGATGCGATAGAGGTTCAGCAGATCCATCTGGTTCAGGATGCGGTTGGCCCGCACCTCGTCGACCGTGGGATTGTCCTCGCCCCTGGTGGTGAACGACAGCGGCGTCAGCGGTCCACCCTGACCGCTGTAGCCGCGACGCACCTGCTCGATAATCTTGTCCGTCGGCATGCCGGCGCTGCGGAACATCTTGTCCAGCGGCGCGACCGAAATTGTCATCGCCTCTTCCAGCTGCCGGAAAATCTGATCGTTCTTTTCCTGCATCAGCTTGAGATCGCGTTCGAGCTTGTCGGCGGTTTGCAGCGCGGCCTGGGCGTCATGCAGAATCTGGTCGCGTTCCCGCGCGGTGCGGGCCAGCGCCTCGGTCAGAAAGGAGACCGGGACCGAGGCCGTGTTCAGCTTTGAGCCGGGGCCGGTTTCACTATCGTGCTGGTTGCGCAGTTCGGCCAATGCGGTTCGCGCGGTTTCGCGGTCCTTCATCGTGTCACGCAGTGTAGTCTGGATCACGTCGATGCCGGTTTCCAGTTCGCGGCGGCGGCTTTCCGAGCGCAGCAGGTCCGATTGCATCACCGAAATCTGGTCCAGCGCGGCGTTGAACCGTCCCTGCGCCGCCAGCGCTTCTTCGGCGCGCGAGTCCCGTTCCCGTGACAGGGCGTTCAGGCGTTGGTGATACAGGTTCTGTTCGCGCTTTGCCTGTTCGCGGAAATTGCCCGATCCGATACTGTCCATCAGCAGGATCGCGGTGGCCACAATGGCCCAGGCCAATACAGCGGCAGCGCCGGCAAAGGTGAAAAGCTGGGTTGCAGAACGCAGGCGGATGAATCGTGTATCGGTATCTGACTTCAGAAAAAGTCTGCGCTCGGGAAAGAACCGTTCGAGTATCGCATGTGTCTTGATCGCCAGACGTGTCCGCACGGGCCCATCCTTTTCCATCCCCCTCGGCGCTCGGAATCGCTGTGCCAATCGCCCCTGCGGGCTGCATAGACAGCCAATGCTGCAAGTGCAAGATCCCAGCGCCTCTGCCGGGCGGCTGCGGGGCGAAAGGCCGTAAATGGGCGAAAAACCGCCGATATCCAAGGCCTTGACCGCTGCTCGTGGCGAAAAGCCGCCGGTGCCTATTGGCCCGGGCGGATCAGGCCGGGTCGGTGGCGGGCTCGGTCAGCGGCCAGTAGAAATCCGGCGGCAGTCCCGCTTCGGCGCGCTTTTCCTCGTTGAATGGCGGCTTGAGCGGGCTGTGGAAATAGCGCCGCACCAGGTCGTGAAAGACGGTCTTCGGATCCAGTTCGTGGCGGCCGCACAGAAAGTGGAACCATTTCGACCCATAGGCGACGTGGCCGACCTCTTCGCCGTAGATGGTCGTCAATGCGGTCACCGCATCGGTCAGGCCGGCCTTGCGGAAAACCTCGATCATGCCCGGCGTGACATCCAGCCCGCGGGCCTCCAGCACCATCGGCACGACGGCCAGACGCCCCATCAGGTCGTTGGCTGTGTCCTCGGCGGCACGCCACATACCGGCATGGGCGGGCAGGGCGCCGTAGTGGCTCCCTATTGCTTCAAGACAGTCGCATACAAGATTGAAATGTTTGCTTTCTTCGTCGGCTGCCTTGACCCAGTCATCATAGAATCCCAGCGGCATTGGCGTGTCGGAAAAGCGGGCGATGATATCCCAGTGCAGGTCCACCGCGTTCAGTTCGATATGAGCCACCGCATGCAGCAGCGCCTGACGCCCTGCGACCGAACCGGGGCGGCGGCGCGGCACATCGCGCGGCGACAGCAGCGCCGGCGCGTCGGGCCGTGCCGGGTGGCTGGGCGGCGAGGCCGCGCCGATCTCGATGCCGGAACGGGTGCCTTGCCGCCCGGAAAACCAGGCTGCGGCATGGCGGCGCGAAAGCTCGGTCTTTTCGCGGCCATCTGCGGTGGTCAGAACCTGCACAGCCATTTCGGCCAGGGATAAGGGCATCGCACGGGCTCCTGTGGGCCGATCCGCAATCAGGCCAGGGGTTGAATTCGGAACTCGGGAGAAAGGCGTCCGCCGTCAGATCACCGTCCCAGGCTGGCAAAACTGCCGCGAATATCCGGGCCGATGCCCAGCCAGCCCTTGATCACTGCGGTCACGTGGCCGGTGACGCGCTGTTTTTGCGAGGGGCCGAACTGCGCCGCCGTCACCGCATCCTCGCGCACCAGGGCGGGAAGATCGGCGTTGATCAGCGTTGCTGGTGTCAGGGCTGCGCCATTGCGCGCATCGGTGACCTGGGCGGTAAAGGCGATGTTATAAACCGCCTCGGGCGACCGGGCCATGGCGATCGGTGTGACGCCGTGGAACTCCTGCAGGGTGATGGCCAGGACCACGGGCCGGCCGCCGCGCAGCCCCGCCGTCGCCTGACGCGCGGCATCGCGGATGATCGCCTGTACCTGCGCCTTGCGGTCGCCCGGCGGATCGCCATGCCAGACGATGTCGGCATTGGGGATATAGACGTTCTCCTCAGAGACGGTCAGCGTGTCGGGCACGGTCACCTGCACAGCGCTGACGCGCCAGCCGCGCGTCGTCGCGCCGTCCAGAGGCTCGCCATAATCCGTGACCCATTCGCCTCCGCAGGCGGCCAGCAGCATCAGGGCCGGTGCCAGCACCGCCATCCGTCCGGCACGCCGCAGAACGCCGAGTAGTCCGGCGTCGTTGCCCCCGGCCGCCGCCGGCGCGCTGTCAAGGTCATGGGTCATCACATCTCTCCGTAATCAATGGTATCAATCGCAAACATGCACAAAGCCGGACCGGGGCAAGGCGCACCGTTCCATTCGCAACTTGTTAACCTGCAAACGGCGTTGTTGATAGGTAAAATTGTTCACAACACAATTCCCAATTGAGAAACGGTGGCCGCGTGTCGCATGGCTACATGGCCCGCACGGCGCTCAAAACTGCCTCGACATGGCCCGGCACACGCACCTTGCGCCAGGCGGCCTGCACCCGTCCCTGGGCATCGATCAAAAAGGTGCTGCGCTCGATTCCCATGAAACTGCGGCCATACATCTTTTTCTCTTTCCAGACGCCATAGGCCCGACAGACTTCGGCGGACTCGTCGGCCAGCAGCGGCATCGTCAACCCGTGTTTGGCGATGAATTTCTCGTGACTGGCGACGCTGTCCGCGGAAATGCCCAAAACCTGGGCGCCCGCTTCGGAAAAGGCGTCCAACTGCTCGGAAAATCCGATGGATTCCTTGGTGCAGCCCGGCGTATCATCGCGGGGATAAAAGAACAGAACCACCGCCCGACCGCGCAGATCGGACAGGCTGACAGGCGCGCCACCGTCGCGCGGCAGGGTGAAATCGGGGGCCATGTCGTTGATTTCGATCATGTAAACTCCGTTGGTAAAGGGCAGGTCTGCGGCGCACCATAGACGGCTGCGGGCAAACTTAAACGGGCAAACTTTTGGACATATGGAACCGAACTCGTGACGGCAGACCCAGAAACCCAGCTCCCGCCGGATGATGCGGCGGCGCCAGCACCGCGTCGCCGCTCGCGGTTGCGCCGGGTCGGGGGCTGGTCGCTGAGCGGGCTGGCGGTGCTGCTGTTGCTGGCGGGCGGGCTGGTGCTGTGGGGCATCGGCCAGACGCTGACGCTGCCGGACTGGCTGCGCGCCCGGATCGAGACCCGGCTGGAGCGCAACCTGGCCGGCATGCAGATCGAATTCGGAGACGTTGAACTGGTGGTCAATCAGGGCTGGCGCCCGCGCGTCCGGCTGCGCGACGTCACCCTGTCCGGTGCCGACGGTCTGCCGATTGTGCATCTGACCGACGCCCAGGCCAGCCTGGCGATGCGCCCGCTGCTGCGCGGTCGCGTCCAGCCCAAAAGCCTGTCCCTGTCGGGCGGTTCCGCCACCCTGCGGCGCGACGGTCAGGGCAACATGTCCCTGTCGCTGGGGCGCAGCGACAGGCCGGTGGATCAGGCCGCGACCCTGCCGCAACTGATCGAGGAATGGGACCAGCTGTTCCTGTCGCCGGTCCTGTCGGCCCTGGTCTCGGTCGAGATGCAGGCGCTGACGCTGCGCTATGAGGATGCGCTGAAGAACCGCGCCTGGACGCTGGATGGCGGCCGGATCCGGCTGGACCGCGAGGGCGACCAACTGCGTCTGGCCAGCGGCTTCGCGGTGCTCAGCGGCGCCGATTATGCCAGTTCGGTGGAAATGAACTATGCCAGCCGGATCGGCGAGACCGAGGCTGAGTTCGGCATCGTCGTGGCGGATATCGCCGCCTCCGACATTGCCGCACAGGCGGTGGCCCTGGCCTGGCTGGACGTGTTGCGCGCGCCGATCTCGGGGGCGCTGCGCGGCAGAATCGACCAAGACGGCGCGCTGGGCCAACTTTGGGCGAGCCTGCAGATCGGTGCAGGTGTCCTGCAGCCCACCGAGGCCACCCGCCCGGTGCCGTTCAACGGTGCGCACAGCTATTTTACCTATCGCCCCGACGATCAGGTTCTGGTTTTTGACGAGGTTTTCGTGTCCAGCGGCTGGGGCACGGGCATGGCCGAGGGGCGGGCCTATCTGGGCATTGGCGCTGGCGGGCTGGACGAACTGATCGGACAGTTCAGCCTCAGCGACATCTCGCTGAACCCCGATGGCCTTTATGAAAAACCTTTGCTGCTGCCCCGGTCGACGGCGGATTTCCGGCTGGAACTGTCGCCGTTCCGTCTGACCCTGGGGCAGGTGAACATCGCGCAGCCGCAGGGGCAGATGCGGTTGTCGGGGGCGCTGAGCGCCGATCCGCAGGGCTGGGCGCTGGCGCTGGATGCGGAAACCGACCACCTGACTCCCGAACGGCTGGTCGAGATCTGGCCCGACCGCGCCGCGCCGAAACCGCGCAAATGGATCGACGAAAACCTGTCGGGCGGCAGTCTGCGCGACATCGACATCGCGCTGCGCGTCAAACCCGGCAGAAAGCCCGATCTCTATCTGGATTTCGATTATTCCGATGCGACGATCCGGTTCGTCAAGACCCTGCCGCCGATCACCGGCGCGCACGGTCAGGGCACGCTGGTCGACGGGCGCTTTGTGGCCACCGCCACCGCCGGCCGGATCGTGGCAGATCGGGGCGGCGCCGTCGAAATAGGCGGCACATCCTTCATCATTCCGGATGTGGCCGTCAAACCCAACACGCCGGCGCTGGTCCGGGTCACCGGGCACGGGGGGGTGACGGCGATCATGTCGCTGCTCAACCGCCCGCCGCTGGCGGTGCTCAAGGGCACGCCGCTGCCGGTCGATATGGCCCGCGGCATGGCGCAGGTCAGCGGTACCCTGACCCTGCCGCTGAAACCCCGGATCCGATTTGACGAGTTCACCTTTCACCTGGCCGGGCGTATCGAGGACGTACACAGTTCGGTGCTGGTGCCCGGCCAGACGGTGCAGGCCCCGGCGCTGAAGCTGACCGGCGATCACACCCAGATCGTGCTGTCCGGTGCCGGCCGCATCGGCGATGTGCCGGTTCGGGCCCGATGGCGCCAGCCCCTGGGCCGGGCCGAGGGCCGGGCCAGCCGGCTGCAGGGGCAGATCGAACTGTCACCGCGCCTGGTGGAAACATTTGGCATCGGGCTGCCCCGCAACAGCGTCTCGGGGCGCGGATCGGGTGATTTCACCCTGGAACTGGCGCCCGGCGCGCCACCCGAGCTGCGGCTGACATCCGATCTGGCCGGGGTCGGTCTCAGCCTGCCGCCACTGGGCTGGGCGAAACCGGAATCCGGCACCGGCATGCTGGATCTGGTGGGGGTGCTGGGCGCCAAGACACGGATCGACCGGCTGATTCTGCAGGCGGCGGGTCTGACCGCCACAGGCACCGTGGTCAACCGCGCCGGGGGCGGGCTGGACCGGGCGCTGCTCAGTTCGGTGCGTCTGGGCGGATGGCTGGACGCCTCGGTTGAACTGATCGGACGGGGTGCGGCCTCGCCCGATCTGCGCATTCTGGGCGGCACCCTGGACATGCGCAACGCCGCGTTCGACAGCAGCGGCTCGGCCGGGGGCGGCGCGGCACAGCCCGGCGGTCTACAGGTGGCGCTGAATCGGTTGCAGGTGACCGACACGATCGCGCTGACCGATTTCACCGGCCAGTTCACCCTGGCCGGCGGGCTGACCGGCCCGTTCCGGGGACGGGTCAACGGCCAGGCCGAGGTCAGCGGGCAGGTGACGCCGCAATCCGGGCGCAGCGCCGTGCGCATCCGGGCTTCGGATGCCGGCGGGGTGATCCGTGCTGCCGGGCTGCTGACCAAGGCGCATGGCGGCGATTTCGGCCTGACGCTGACCCCCGCCGGACGCCCCGGCCAGTTTGACGGCACGCTGCGGATCACCAACACCAAGGTCCGCGAAGCGCCGGCGATCGCGGCCCTGCTGAACGCGGTCAGCGTCGTCGGGTTGCTGGACGAATTGTCGGGACAGGGCATCCAATTCTCCGAGGTGGACGCGAAATTCCGCCTGGGCCCGTCCAAGGTGACCGTCTTTAAAAGCAGCGCCATCGGCCCTTCGATCGGCCTGTCCATGGACGGTACCATGGATGTGCCCACCAGCCGGATGCGGATGCAGGGCGTGATTTCGCCGGTCTATCTGCTGAACCAGATCGGCAGCGTGGTCGGTCGCAAGGGCGAAGGCATGATCGGATTCAACTATACCCTGACCGGGCCGGCTGCGGCGCCGCGTGTTCAGGTCAATCCGTTGTCGGCTCTGACGCCGGGTCCTCTGCGCGACATCATGCGCCGCAGGCCACCACCGGTGGACGAATTCGCCCCGCCGCCCAGGGTCTCGCCGCATCTCAACCCGGACGATGCCTTTTCCGGCCGCTAGGGCCGGGACGGCGGGTGTCGCCCCGGCGGCGGTTCGGATGGGGCAAATGGCGGATGGTCAAACGTTGCTGCCGGCCCTAGAAGGCCAGCCATGAAACTGAGCGATTTCGACTTTCACCTGCCCGAAGACCGGATAGCCACGCGCCCGGCAGTGCCGCGCAGCGCCGCGCGCCTGCTGGTGGCCCAGGGGGACAATCTGACCGATGCCCGTGTAAGCGATCTGCCCGACTGGCTGCGCCCCGGCGACCGGCTGGTTCTGAACGACACCCGGGTGATCCCGGCGCGCCTGTCCGGCCGGCGCTGCCGGACCGGTCCGCAGGGGGTCAGCACTGCGGCCATCCAGGTCACGCTGCTGGAGCCGCGCGCGGACGGAACATGGGCGGCGCTGGTCAAGCCGCTGCGCAAGCTCAAACCCGGCGAAAGCGTCGATTTCGCCGCCGGTCTCAGGGCCAGGCTGGAAGCCGTGCAGGACGGGCAGGCGCATCTGCGATTCAACCTGTCGGGACCGGAATTCGACGCGGCACTGGATCGGGCCGGTGCAATGCCCCTGCCGCCCTACATTGCCGCCAAAAGACCGGCGGATGCGCGCGACAGGACCGACTATCAGACGGTCTTTGCCGAGAACCCCGGCGCCGTCGCCGCCCCGACGGCCTCGTTGCATTTCGATGATGCGCTGCTGGCGGCGTTGCGCGACATCGGCGTCAGCTTTACCTTTGTCACCCTGCATGTCGGTGCCGGAACGTTTCTGCCGGTCAAAGTGGAGGATGTCGCCACCCACCGGATGCATGCCGAATGGGGCCGTGTCGATGCCCGGGCCGCCGCCGAGATCGCCGAGACCCGGGCGGCGGGCGGACGGATCATTCCGGTGGGCACGACCGCGCTGCGCCTGATCGAGACCGCGGCGCGTGGCGGCCGCATCGCTGCCTGGGAGGGCGAAACGGACATTTTCATCTATCCCGGTTTCGAATTTCGCGTCACCGATGCGCTGATGACCAATTTCCACCTGCCGAAATCGACCTTGCTGATGCTGGTTTCAGCGCTTATGGGAAAAGACAGGATCGCGGCGATCTACGCGCACGCCGTGCGCAACGGCTATCGCTTCTTTTCCTATGGCGATGCTTCGCTGCTGGTTCCCTGAGCCGGACCGGCCAACATTAGCGACACCGGTCGTGTCGTTTCCAAACGGGACGGTCGGACAAATTTCCCGCAGACCGGACCGGTTCACTACGCCGACCCGAGGAGGCGCGCGATGTTCCAGGTTCTGACAAGCGCGTGGGCGCTGTTGCTGGGTATGATGCTGCTGATGGTCGGCAACGGCCTGCAGGGCACCCTGCTGGGCGTGCGCGGCGAGATCGAGGGCTTTTCCACGCTGGAAATGTCCATCGTGATGTCGTCCTATTTCCTCGGCTTTCTCGGCGGCTCGCGCCTGGCGCCCGAGATGATCCGGCGGGTCGGTCATGTCCGGGTCTTTGCGGCGCTTGCCTCGTTCATCTCGGCGGTGATGATCCTGTATCCGGCGCTGGCCAACCCGATCGCCTGGGCGGTGGGGCGGGTCATCATCGGCTTTTGCTTTTCCGGCGTCTACGTCACCGCGGAAAGCTGGTTGAACAACGCGGCCAGCAACGAGAATCGCGGTCAGGCGCTGTCGCTGTACATGATCGTGCAGATGGTCGGTATTGTCAGTGCCCAGGCGCTGCTGCTGGTGGGTGATCCGGCGGGGTACGAGACCTTTGTCATCGCCTCGGTGCTGATCTCGGTCTCGTTTGCGCCGATCTTGCTGTCGATCAGCCCGACCCCGGCCTTTGATACCACTCAGCCGATGACGCTGCGCCGTCTGATGCAGATCTCGCCGCTGGGCTGTGTCGGTATGTTCCTGCTGGGCGGGGTCTTTGCCTCGCAATTCGGCATGAGCGCGGTCTACGGCGCCCGCGCCGGGCTCAGCCTGGCCCAGATCTCGACCTTTGTCGCCAGTTTCTATGTCGGCGCGGTGGTGCTGCAATATCCGCTGGGCTGGCTGTCGGACCGGATGGACCGCCGGTTGCTGATCCTTATCGTGGCCGGCGGCGGTGGCCTGGGCGCAATCGTCGGCTTTCTGTTCGGTGCGCAGTTCCAGATTCTTCTGCTGGCCGCATTTCTCATCGGCGGTCTCAGCAATCCGCTCTATTCGATGCTGATTGCCCATACCAACGACTATCTCGATCACAAGGAAATGGCTGCCGCCTCGGGCGGGCTGGTGTTCATCAACGGTTTAGGTGCCATCACCGGACCGCTGATCATCGGCTGGCTGATGGGCGACGCGGTGTTCGGACCGCCGGGCTTTTTCCTGTTCACCGCCGGGTTGCTTTTCGCCATGGCGATCTATTCCGCCTACCGCAGCACGCGCCGGCCGACCCTGCCGGTCGAAGAAACCGGATCGATCTCGCCGATGTATCCCTCTGCCACCCAGGTCGCCG
Source organism: Sedimentitalea sediminis (assembly GCF_042687825.1). Taxonomy (NCBI): domain Bacteria; kingdom Pseudomonadati; phylum Pseudomonadota; class Alphaproteobacteria; order Rhodobacterales; family Paracoccaceae; genus Sedimentitalea; species Sedimentitalea sediminis. The sequence continues at coordinate 77,175 of NZ_JBHUQE010000014.1, forward strand.
TGGAATTCGCCCAGGAAGTGGCCATCGAGGCCGAACTGGAGGACAGCCACGGCGCTGATTCCGCGCAACGGAAACAGTGAATTTCCTGATTGTAGCAAATTGTTACTGTAAAATTAATGTAAAACCGGTTTAGCTGGTTGTGTGCTGGGGGACATTTAGAGTGGAGAGCAACTCATGGTTGGCCCTGAAGAAGTATTGAGTTTTTGGTTAGACGACGTTGGCGAAGCCGGTTGGTACGCCCAAGACGACGCTCTGGATGCCGAAATCAAACGAAGGTTCAAGGATGTTTGGGAGGCGGCCCGACAGGGTCTGCTGTCCCATTGGCTGGTCGACCCGAAAGGGTATCTGGCGTTTGTCATCCTGACCGATCAGTTTCCGCGCAACATGTTTCGCGGCAGCAAGCTGGCCTTTGCCAGCGATCGGGATGCACTGGCGGCGGCCAAGGTCGCGGTCGACCGGTGCTGGGATCTCAAGATCGGCGAACCCGAGCGGCAGTTCTTTTACCTGCCGATGATGCATTCGGAAAGCCTGTGCGATCAGGATCGCTGTGTGCGCCTGATGTGCGAGCGCATGCCCGAGTCAGGAGAGCCCAACCTGCTGCATGCCCGCGCGCATCGCGAGGTGATCCGGCAGTTCGGGCGTTTCCCGTATCGCAACGAGGCTCTGGCCCGCGATTTCACCCCGCCCGAAGCGGCCTATGTGTCGGCCGGCGGTTATGGTGAGACCGTGCGCGAATTGCAATCGGCGGGATAACGCCTCGGCGGATCGCCGTGCCGTGCCGGATGGTGTGACCCCTGTGCGGGGTCAGCCGTCCAGAGCCGCGGCGGTGGACCCCGAAGGAGTGCAGCCGCGCAGACGTGCCAGACCGTTCACCGTTTGATCCGCCACCTGCGCGATGCCGTGATCGATCCATTGCGCGGGCGCATCCCGCAGCTCGGACAGGGTCTGTTTCATGCCGACCAGCCGCGTTTCGATCCCTGTCATTCGCGTTTCGATACGTGCCACAGCCTGATCCGGCAGCTGGCGTGACGGGTCCTGCAGGGCTGCCAGATCCTGCCGCAACGCGCCGATGTCCTCTCGGCTCTGGCGCAAAGTCTCGGCCACGGGCTGCAACGCCGTCATCTGCTGCGCGACCCGATCGCTCAGCGCATCCGCCCGCGCCAGCAGCAGCAACAGCAGAACCAGGCACAGCGCAACCAGGATGAGGGTGGCGTTCAGCATCGCCAGCACGAGGTCTTTCAGGGTCTTGGCCATTCGCATACTCCGTTCGGTTCGGGACAGACTAGCATGCGGTGCTGCCGTGACCATCCCGTCCGCAGCCTTTGCCGCCCGGCCGGTTTTCCATACGTCTCGGCTGTCCCGCCGCGTTGTCTTTGCAAAGCCGCTGCGCCGTTGCTAGTTTAGCCGCACGTCCCTTCAACCCTTGGCTAAAAGGTAGAGCATGGCCGGAAAATCCTATGATGTGATCGTCGTCGGGGCAGGTCCCGGCGGATACGTGGCCGCAATTCGTGCCGCCCAGCTGGGGCTGAAGGTGGCCATCGTCGAACGCGAGCATATGGGCGGCATCTGCCTGAACTGGGGCTGCATTCCGACCAAGGCGATGCTGCGCTCGGCCGAGGTGTTCCACCTGATGCAGCGGGCCGGCGATTTCGGTCTCAAGGCCGACAACATCGCCTGTGACCTGCAGGCCGTCGTGGATCGCAGCCGCGCCGTGGCCGGGCAATTGTCGGGCGGAATCGGCCACCTGATGAAAAAGAACAAGATCACCACGGTGATGGGCGCGGCGACCCTGCCGGGCGCAGGCCAGGTCTCGGTCGCGACCGACAAGGGTACCGAGGAACTGAGCGCGAAACACATCGTTCTGGCCACCGGGGCGCGGGCCCGCGAATTGCCGGGGCTCGAGGCGGATGGCGACCTGGTCTGGACCTATAAACACGCGCTGATGCCCAAGCGCATGCCGAAAAAACTGTTGGTGATCGGATCGGGCGCGATTGGCATCGAATTTGCCAGTTTCTACAATACCCTGGGCGCGGAAACCACGGTGGTCGAGGTGATGGACCGTGTCCTGCCGGTTGAAGATGCCGAGATAAGTGCTTTTGCCAAAAAGCAATTCGTCAAACAGGGCATGACCATCATGGAAAAGGCCATGGTCCAGAAACTGGACTGCGGCAAAGGAAAAGTGACCGCCCATATCGAGACCAAGGGCAAAGTCGAGACCCAGGAATTCGACACGGTGATTTCCGCCGTCGGCATTGTCGGCAATGTCGAGGGGCTGGGGCTGGAAGAGCTGGGCGTCAAGATCGACCGCAGCCATGTGGTGGTGGACGAATTCTGCCGTACCGGTGTCGACGGGCTTTTTGCCATCGGCGACATTGCCGGCGCCCCCTGGCTGGCGCACAAGGCCAGCCACGAAGGGGTGATGGTGGCGGAACTGATCGCCGGCGGTCATCCGCACCCGGTGCGCCCCGAAAGCATCGCGGGCTGTACCTATTGTCATCCGCAGGTGGCCAGCGTCGGCTATACCGAGGCAAAGGCCAAGGAACTGGGCCACGCGGTCAAGGTCGGGCGCTTTCCGTTCATCGGCAATGGCAAGGCGATTGCGCTGGGCGAACCCGAGGGCATGATAAAGACCGTATTTGACGCAAAGACGGGCGAATTGCTGGGCGCGCATATGGTCGGCGCAGAGGTCACCGAACTGATCCAGGGCTATGTCGTTGGTCGCCAGCTGGAAACCACCGAAGAAGACCTGATGAACACCGTGTTCCCGCATCCGACCCTGTCCGAGATGATGCATGAAAGCGTGCTGGACGCCTATGGCCGCGTCATCCACATGTAGGCCGGACCAGCGGGCGCATGGGCCGGACGACGACGCTGAAATCGAGGAATAACGGGGCAGGGCATGGTGTCGTTGAACCGCGTGGTGATGCAGGCCTGCAGCCGGGGCTGGATAAAGGCGCTGCGCCCCGAGACTCTGGACGTGGCCGAGATTTCCGGCAAATGGGGTCAGGGGTTCCGGTTTCGGTCGTATCGCGCCTTTCGCTATCCGGCCCATGACATCTGCGCCGGCCCGTTCAGGGATGCGACCGGCCGGGTGCGCAAATTCGACCTGATTCTGGCCAACCAGGTCTGGGAACACCTGGACCGCCCCTATGCCGCCACCAACAATGTCCGCCGGATGCTGAAGAAAGGCGGGCATTTCTGGCTGGCGGTGCCGTTCCATGTGCCGTTTCATGCCGCCCCGGCGGACAATTCCCGCTGGTCGGCGCGCGGGTTGCGTAATCTGCTGATCGAATGCGGGTTCGACCCCGATCACATCCGGTCCGAGGAATGGGGCAACCGCAACGCCGCGCTGCGCAACCTCGACCCCGACTGGCCGCCCACCTATGACGCCGCGCATGATCCGCTGGACAATGACCCGGCCATGCCGATCTGCGCCTGGGCGATAGCGCGCCGGGTCTGACCTGGCCTTCGGGTGCGCGTTCACCTTACGTTCACATTTTTCTGTTGGAGACTCGGACCCGCTCCACTATGTCTAGAGCGGACATGGGGGCATGATGGCAGAGCTGAAGCATATCGAGGTGCGCGGCGCGCGCGAGCACAATCTGAAAAACATCGATGTGGACATTCCGCGCGATCAACTGGTGGTGATCACTGGCCTGTCGGGGTCGGGCAAGTCCAGCCTGGCCTTTGATACGGTCTATGCCGAGGGCCAGCGGCGCTATGTCGAAAGCCTGTCGGCCTATGCGCGCCAGTTCCTGGACATGATGGAAAAGCCCGATGTCGACCATATCAGCGGCCTGTCCCCGGCGATTTCCATCGAGCAGAAAACCACGTCCAAGAACCCGCGCTCGACCGTCGGCACGGTGACCGAGATCTATGACTACCTGCGCCTGCTCTTTGCCCGCGCCGGCACCCCCTATAGCCCGGCGACCGGCGAACCCATCGAGGCCCAGCAGGTCCAGGACATGGTGGATCGCATCATGGCGATGGAGGAGGGCACCCGCGCCTATCTGCTGGCCCCCATCGTGCGTGACCGCAAGGGCGAATACCGCAAGGAATTTCTGGAGCTGCGCAAACAGGGGTTTCAGCGGGTCAAGGTCGACGGCGCTTTTTATGAACTGGACGACGCCCCGGTGCTGGACAAGAAATTCCGCCACGATATCGACGTGGTGGTTGACCGGCTGGTGGTGCGCGACGGGCTGGAAACCCGGTTGGCCGACAGCCTGCGCACGGCGCTGGATCTGGCCGACGGCATCGCCATTCTGGAAACCGCCACGGATACGCCCGAACGCACCGTGTTCAGCGAGAAATTCGCCTGTCCGGTCAGCGGCTTTACCATCCCCGAGATCGAACCGCGGCTGTTCTCGTTCAATGCGCCCTTCGGGGCCTGTCCGGATTGCGACGGCCTGGGCAAGGAGCTGTTCTTTGACGAACGGCTGGTGGTGCCGGACCAGAACCTGAAAATCTATGACGGCGCGCTGGCCCCCTGGCGCAAGGGCAAGTCGCCCTATTTCCTGCAGACCATCGAGGCCATCGCCCGGCACTACGAATTCGACAAGAACACCAGATGGAAGGACCTGCCCGAACATGTGCAGCAGGTGTTCCTGTATGGGTCGGGCGAGCAGGAAATCCCGTTCCGCTATGACGAGGGCGGCCGGGTCTATCAGGTCACGCGGGTGTTCGAGGGCGTCATTCCGAACATGGAGCGGCGCTATCGCGAGACCGACAGCAACTGGATCCGCGAGGAATTCGAACGCTACCAGAACAACCGCCCCTGCGGCACCTGCGGCGGCTTTCGCCTGCGCCAAGAGGCCTTGGCGGTCAGGATCGCCGGGCTGCATGTGGGGCAGGTGGTGCAGATGTCGATCCGCGAGGCCTTTGCCTGGTGCGAAAGCGTGCCGGAACACCTGAGCAAGCAGAAGAACGAGATCGCCCGCGCCATTCTGAAAGAGGTGCGCGAACGTCTTGGCTTTCTGAACAATGTCGGGTTGGAATATCTGACCCTGTCACGCTCCAGCGGCACGCTGTCGGGCGGCGAAAGCCAGCGGATCCGACTGGCCAGCCAGATCGGTTCCGGCCTGACCGGGGTGCTTTACGTGCTGGACGAACCCAGCATCGGGTTGCATCAGCGCGACAATGACCGGCTGCTGGGCACGCTCAAGAACCTGCGCGACCAGGGCAATACGGTCATCGTCGTGGAACATGACGAAGAGGCCATCCGCGCCGCCGACTACGTCTTTGACATCGGCCCCGGTGCCGGTGTGCATGGCGGTCAGGTGGTGGCCCAGGGCAGCCCGGCCGAGGTGGCGGCGGACGCGGCCAGCATCACCGGGCAGTATCTGACCGGCCGCCGCGAAATTCCGATTCCGGCAAAACGGCGCAAGGGCAAGGGCAAGTCGGTCAAGGTGGTCAAGGCCACCGGCAACAATCTGAAATCGGTGACGGCCGATTTCCCGCTGGGCAAGTTTGTCTGCGTCACCGGTGTCTCGGGCGGCGGCAAATCCACCCTGACCATCGAAACCCTGTTCAAGACCGCCAGCATGCGGCTGAACGGCGCCCGCCAGACGCCCGCGCCGTGCGAGACCATCAAGGGGCTGGAACATCTGGACAAGGTGATCGACATCGACCAGCGCCCGATCGGACGCACCCCGCGGTCCAACCCGGCCACCTATACCGGGGCCTTCACCCCGATCCGGGACTGGTTTGCCGGTCTGCCCGAGGCCAAGGCGCGCGGCTACAAGCCCGGGCGGTTCAGTTTCAACGTCAAGGGCGGGCGCTGCGAGGCCTGTCAGGGCGACGGGCTGATCAAGATCGAGATGCATTTCCTGCCCGATGTCTATGTCACCTGCGAGACCTGCAAAGGCGCGCGATACAATCGGGAAACGCTGGAAATTCGGTTTAAAGGCAAAAGCATAGCCGACGTTCTTGATATGACGGTTGAGGATGCGCAAGCGTTCTTCAAGGCCGTGCCCAGCATCCGTGACAAGATGGATGCGCTGGCCCGTGTCGGGCTGGGCTATATCAAGGTCGGGCAGCAGGCGACGACGCTGTCAGGCGGCGAGGCGCAGCGGGTCAAGCTGTCCAAGGAACTGGCGAAACGTTCGACCGGGCGCACCCTGTACATTCTCGACGAACCGACCACGGGGCTGCATTTCGAGGATGTGCGCAAGCTGCTCGAAGTGCTGCACGAACTGGTGGAACAGGGCAATTCGGTGGTGGTGATCGAACACAATCTGGACGTGGTGAAAACCGCCGACCACATCATCGATATCGGACCCGAAGGCGGCGATGGCGGCGGCCAGATCGTGGCCACGGGCACGCCCGAGCAGGTGGCCGAGGCCGATCACAGCCACACCGGGCGCTATCTGAAACAGATGCTGGCGAACCGGCGTGTCGCCGCCGAGTGAGGGAGGGAAAGGTATACCGATGCGGAAACTTCAGACACAGGGCGTGCACCATATCACGCTGACCGGCGCCGACCGGCAGAGCACCATCGATTTCTGGGAGGGCGTGCTGGGCATGCCCTTTGTCTTTGACCAGCCCAATCTGGACGACCCGGACGAGGGCCATGTCTATTTCGACCCGGGCGACGGGCGTCTGATCACGGTTTTCACCAACGAGAACCGCAAGGGCACGCGCGAGCGCACCCCGACCGACCCCGGTTGCGTGCATCATCTGGCCTTTGCGCTCAGCCAGGCGACGTTCTGGCAGGCGGTCGAACGGCTGGACGAGCGCGGCATCGGCCATTCCGGGGTCAAGGACCGGGGCTTTATGGATTCGATCTATTTCAAAGACCCGCTGGGGCTGCTGATCGAACTGGCCAGCTATCGCTTTGAGCCGCCCATGGGCTGCAGCCATGCCGATGTGATGATCCGCGCCCACCGCATCCGGGTGGCGCGCGGCGATCACCATATCGACCGCATCCATCTGGCCGACGCGATCGAGGAACTGGTCAGCAGCCGGCAAGACTCGCTGTCCACGGACCGCGCCCCCAAGAACCCCTATCGCGGGCGCGACTAGTTTAGGATGTCCGCGACAGCGCCGATCAGGTTCAGCACCTTCTGGGTGTCCCGGTCGATCTGATAGACATAGTCGCCGGCGCGCACATAGCTGCCGCCGGGGCGCAACCCATAGCGGTACGGATCATCGATGGGCCAATAATCCTGGTCGATCCGGTCGCCCACACGATAGCGCGACTTGACCTGTCCCGGCGGCACGCAGGGCACGGCCTTTTTCGCCAGACCGGGCGGGCAGGCATTGCTGCGGGACGGCCCCGTTGCCCCTTGTTGGACGACCACGCCGGCTTGCCCCTTGTCCTTGCCCTTACCCTTGGCTTTGCCGTTGTCGGCCCAACTCGCCGCAGGCAGAGTCAGGGCCGCGGCCAGCGCCGCGCCGATGATCCGTTTCATAGCTTACTCTCCTGTGCCCCGCGCCCAAACCGGCGCATCGATCCTGACGGCAATCTAGGGGTTTTTCATCGCGTCTGCATCGCCGCCGGCGAAACTTTGCCGTCAGCATGGCGGGGCTTGCCCCTCACCCCCTGCCGCGGTT